>JBIKMF010000119.1:0-10216 GCA_044359425.1 Phycisphaerales bacterium | reverse complement strand
GCCGAGCTCGACCGCGCCGAGGACACGGCCCTGCGCGCGGCCGGTTGGCGTCCGCCCGAGCGGTTTGTCGCGAAGGGGCGTGACGGCGTGACGGACATTCACGGCGTGATCGTGCGGCCGTCTACTTTCGACCCTGCGAAAAAGTACCCGGTGATCGAGCGCATCTACGCGGGGCCGCAGGGGCACTTCACGCCCAAGGGCTTCGCGCCCTCGCACGGGTACGCGGAACTGGCAGAGCTTGGGTTCATCGTCGTACAGATGGACGGCATGGGGACGTTGGGCCGCTCGAAGGCCTTTCACGACGTCTGCTGGAAGAACCTCGGCGACGCGGGGTTTGCGGATCGCATCGCGTGGATGAAGGCCGCGGCGACGAAGTACCCGGAGATGGACCTTTCGCGCGTGGGGATTTTCGGCGGTTCGGCGGGGGGGCAGAACGCGATGCGGGCGCTGATCGCGCACGGGGATTTCTACAAGGCCGCGGCGGCGGACTGCGGGTGCCACGACAACCGCGTGGACAAGATCTGGTGGAACGAGCTCTGGATGAGCTGGCCGATCGGGGATCACTACCTGGAGGCGTCGAACGTGGCGCAGGCGCACCGGATGCAGGGGCGGCTGCTGCTGACGGTGGGGGAGTGCGACCGCAACGTGGATCCGGCGTCGACGATGCAGGTGGTGGACGCGCTGGTCCGCGCGGACAAGGACTTTGAGCTCTTGGTGATCCCGGGGGCCGGGCACGGGGCGGGAGAATCCGACTACGGCCGCAGGCGGCGTGCGGATTTCTTCGTCCGAACGCTCCGCCCCTGATTGGCATCTTCTCCGCATTTTCGCTTTCCGCTTTTCGTTTTTCGCTCTACGCTTCGGCATGAATCCCGCCACCCTCTCGTCCATTCAGTCTTTCATGGCCGACCAGCGCATCGACGGCTGGCTCGTCTATGACTTTCGCGGCAACAACAACGTGTTCACGCGCCTGCTCGGGGGGCGGAAGCCGTCGACCCGCCGCGCGTTGCTCTTTATCCCTGCGAAGGGCGAGCCGGTGCTGCTGCACAACGGGCTGGATGATGCGGCGTTCCGTGCCGCGCCGTTCAAGAAGGAGCTGTTCCTTGGCTGGCGGGATCTGCACGCGTGGCTGAGCAAGACGCTGGCGGGCAAGAGCCGGATCGCGATGGAGTACGCCCCGGGCGCGACGCTCCCCATCGCGTCGATCGTCGACGGCGGCACGCTCGAGTTGGTGCGGTCGTTCGGCGTGGAAGTCGTGAGCTCCGCGAACCTCATCCAGATTTCCGCGGCGATCTGGTCGGCCGAGGCCGTCAAGCTCCACGAGCACGCTTCTCGCGAGGTGAACCGCATCAAGGACGAGGCCTTTGCGCTCATCGGCGCGAAGGTGAAGGCGGGCGTCGCTATCACGGAGCGCGAGGTGCAGCTCTTCATTCTCGATGGGTTCAAGAAGATGAACTTCGAGATCCCCGACGGCGGCGAGCCGATCGTGGGCGCGAACGAGCACTCGGGCGATCCGCACTTTGAGGTGCAGGCGCAGGGCTCGAGCGTGATCAAGGCGGGGGACTGGGTGCTGATCGACCTGTGGGCGCGCGTTCCGGGCGAGGACAACATCTATTCCGATGTGACGTGGACGGGGTATGTGGGTCAGAACGTTCCCGAGCGTCACATGAAGGTCTTCCGCGCGGTGGTCGCGGCGCGGGACGCGAGTCTCGCGTACGCGCAGGACGCGTGGAAGAACAAGCGGGCGGTGCAGGGGTGGGAGCTGGATGATGCGGCGCGGAACACGATCATCGCCGCGGGACACGAGCAGCACATCCGCCACCGCACGGGGCACAGCCTGAGCGCGGGGATGATGGTTCACGGGATCGGGATGAACCTGGACAACCTTGAGACGCGGGACACGCGCGAGATGCTGCCGGGGATCGGCTTCACGATCGAGCCGGGGATTTACATCCCGGGCGCGGGCGGCTTCGGCGTGCGGAGCGAGATCAACGTGTACGTCGATCCCGCGAAGGGGCCGATCGTGACGAGCGGGATTCAGAGGGATCCGATTCTTGTGTGAGAGGCCGTAGGGCATAGGCCGTAGGCCATAGAAGAGGTGGGTGGGCGGGAGTGGGTTCGGCTGGCGCGATTGCGTACTGCGATTCAGGAATGCTGCGAATAGCCGGCTGGGGGTTGCAACAACCTCCGAAGCTCGCGCACCAGGAAATCCGGGTCGACTTCGGGCGTGGAGCTGCGGTTGGCCCGCTGGTACTCGAGCAGGCGGACACGGCCGAGACCGTTGGCCGGTGCGAGCAGCGTGTCGATCGTTCGTGTGGCTTCGACGATCTCGGGGTGACCCGCGTACTCATGTGCCAGCCTCTCCGACACATCGATTTCTTCTTCGGTCAGCAATCCCACGATCCGGTACAGGTCCATCGCGTGGTGACGGCCTTCCTGCTTGCTCTCGTCGTTGACGCGGTCGCGTAGAGCCCCCAACTTCATGAGCGCGTACGGGAACGCGCGAGGAATGAGCACATCACAAGTCGCGTTGTTGCCGTCGGAGTCTGCCGCGGTCAGTGGGATGCGCAGTGGGCCGCGTTCAATCCCGAGCGCTTCTTCGGTGGCGAACGCGTGCAGCCCGGACTTTCCCCCGAGCCCCGTGGGTCTCGCGCGGGAGTCCTTCAGGCGAACGGTGTTCGCGTGTTCGCCCAGCGGACCGACCATAACGTCCAGCAGCACGTCGGTGCCACCGATGCTGCGCGTGAACTTGAGCCATTGAGAGCCAGGAACGACGACGAATCCAAGCTTGTCCAACGCGGCACGGTACCGGGTCACCTCTTCTTTGCTGGCGATCACTTCCGCTCGAAGGAAGAGATCAACGTCCTGCGTTGCTCGGGCGGGGGGAAGCCGATCCAGCGAAAGCAGCGTGCGGGCACCTGTGGCGCGCAGATGTTCCTGCTTCAGATACAGACCTAGACCGCCTCCCAGCAGAAGGTCGGCTCGCCCCCCGAGCGCGGCGTTCAGATCCATCACCGTGGTGATCAGTGGCTTCATCGTCAGCATCCCAATCAACGAACCAGATCACGCAGAATCCGTGCGCGGATCTGCTGAGCCATCTCGGCGTCCCGCTTGTCCCCGCTGCCGAGTTCGAGGTATGACTGAACGGGAGAAGCGATCCACGCGCCGTTCTCCGTGCGGCGTGCATCGAAGTATGGAGTCGGGTCCCGTGTCTCGACAACCGTGAGCGTCGCGAATCGGTCCACGGGTGTCCATGCATCGCCGATGCGACGCTTCAACTCGTTGAAGTCGTCGGTGTACACCACGGGCGCATCCGCGCGGAGCCCTCCGGCATAGCGGTCCTGCGCCGATGCACCCGAAAGCACCGTCCGCAGCTTTGGGGCCGGCCCCACATCATTCGCGGAACGTCGGAAGAACTCCTCCAGCGGCAACTGCATCTTGAGGTGCGAAGTACGCTCCGCCCTTGGGCTGACGTAGCTTTCGAGAAGTGCATCGAGCAGCTTGTCGCCCTGCACCAGCACGATTCGGCCTTCCGATCGGTCCACGATCACATCGTCCGTCATCTTCGTCAGTGCCTTCGAAACGGTGGAGAGCGCGACAGCCCCGCCGGCTGCTTCGATCTCGTCTCGAACCTGGCCAACGGTCGAATACTCGGTGCGACGGAGGAAGACGCGTGGTACCAGCGACGTGACGCCTCGATACGCGAACCTCGCCGGTCTCGACTCCGGGTAGCGGTTCTGCTCTCCCGTTCGTCGCAGCACCACACGCCCAGGCACGATGATCAGCCCATTGCCGCACAGATCCAGCCCGGAGATTCCTTCCTCCTCCAACCGCTCGATCCGCTTCTCGCCGAGGTAGGGCACGATCACCATCGGCAGTCGCGCGGACTCGGCGGCCCACCGCCGTGCCCGGCGGAGCGCGTCCTCGAGTTCACGAGGCGTGCTGCGCGTCTTCGCTTCTGCGGCGAACTCCCACCGTTCGATGCCCCACGCGAGGCTGACGGAGAAGTCGGCCAAGGCGCGGCCGGGTGCCTCGCGATCACGATTCGGGCGGATCTCGATGGTGACCTGCCGGCCGAAGATGGGGCCCAGCCCGGCGAGGAGGCCGGGAATGGCAAACGTCGAAATCGCGGGGGACTGGTCCATCGGTTTCCATCATATCGTATTTTTCCGGCTCCGGAAAAGAATCGAAAAAAGGAAAATGGTGATTGGTATGGGCCTCAGGAGGCGACAGGCCTCCGGAGGACCAATCAAAATACAAACAAGTGTACACCCCTGGTCGAGCGATCTGAATGGCTGTCGCTCGCCCTGCCGTCCATTTTTTCGCTCGTCAGTATCCTCCCTCAATGCCAACCCCCGTGGCCGGTTCCCGCAGTGCTGCCGCCTTCGCCGTCCTCCTCACCATCGCCTTCGGCCTCGCCGTCCGCAGGTTCATCGGCGGCGCGATCGGTGAGCACCTTGGCAATGTGGCCTGGGGGGTGATGTGGGTGTTCATCGTGTACACGCTGACCCTTCGCGCCCGCGTTGCCGCGGTCGGCGCGTTGTGCATCGTGGTGGCCATCGAGTGCTTCCAACTCACGCCGTATCCCGCCGCGTGGGGGGCTCGGTCCGTCGTTGCGCGGTACCTGCTCGGCGGGGCGTTCGAGGTTCGTGATCTCGTGGGGTCGGCGGTCGGGGTCGCGCTCGCGTGGTGGTTGTGTGCGCGGGGGTGGCTGGGCACTTCTTCTCGCACGTGATGCCGGGCTGCAACCTCTGGGGGGCCCGCCACTACAACCCCCACGCACCACGCGTGGAGAGAACCATGAGCGAAGCAGAAACCGACGTGAACCGCAGGGCCGTCCTCATCGCTGGCGCGGGCCTTGTTGTCGCTGGCGCCGCTGGGGCATCGCAGCCGGAAGCCCAGCCCGTTCCGCAACCGGCCCCGTCCCCCGCCGGCAAGCCCGGCGATTTCAACTTCCTCGCCGGCGAGTGGAAGATCAAGCACCGACGTCTGAAGGCCGCCCACGGCACCGAGTGGGATGAGTTCGAGGGCGAAGCAACGTGCTGGACGATCCTCGGTGGCGTCGGTAGCGTCGAGGAACTCCGCATCCCGTCTCGCAACTTCGCGGGCATGGGGCTGCGACTGCTCGACGTCGAGAAGAAACTCTGGAACGACTTCTGGGTGAACGCCAAGAGCGGCGTGCTCACCACGCCGGGTCAGACCGGCGCGTTCGAGAACGGCGTCGGCACCTTCACCGCCGACGACAAGGACGGCGACAAGCCGATCAAGGTCAAGGGCGTCTGGGACCGCATCACGCCCGCCTCCTGCCGCTGGTGGCAGGCCGTCTCTTGGGACGATGGCAAGACGTGGGAAGAGAACTGGTTCATGGACTGGGCCCGCGTGGAGCCCCCGACTCAGGGCCGGTGATGCCGAATCGCGGCGGGCGACGCATCCTCAGCGCGGGCGTACTCGACCGCGACCACCTCGATGCTCACACGTTTCCACCCGTTCTCGCGGGCGAGGTGGCGTGCGACGTCGGCGAGTTTGCGCCGTTTCCTGCGGGTGACCGATTCCTCGGGGTCCCGCCCGCGTTCGCGATTCTCGCCTCGAACGCGGGACTTCACCTCCACGATGGCCACCGTTTCGCCGTCCTCGCGGAGGGCGACGATGTCGGCCTCGCCGATTGGAGTCACGGCGTTCTGCGCGAGCACGCGGTAACCGGAGGATCGGAGCAGTTTCGCCGCGGCATGTTCGCCCTTGCGCCCGAGGGGGTCGTCACCGAGTCGGTTGGGCGCAGGGATAATCCGCCAGTTCACGAGGAACGCGCGGAGGTGCTCGATCAATCCGTTTCGTCGCCGCGGCTTCATGTTCCCCCCTCCACCCGATGCTACTGCCCGCCGCCCGCGACCTGCTCCGGGTAGAACCGGTCTGCCGCGACCGCGAGGAGACGCTCGGTCATCTCGCGGACGTCGGTGATGCTGGCGCGTTGGCGGAGTCGGGAGACGTACTTCTTGCGTTCGAGGTCGTTGCGGCTGTTGCGGAGGAAGGTCTCGATGCGGAGCTGCGCGTCGTAGAGCTCGACGGACTCGCGCGCGATTTCATCGAGGCGCATCCACGTCACGGTCGGGTCGGTCTCGATCGGCCCGCGCACGTCGCCGGCGGTCATGCCCGCGGCCTCGCTGTTCAGCGTCTTGTTCACGAAGAACACCGTCTTGGCGGGGTCCTTGTCCTGGGCGACCTCGCGGATCGCCATCGCTTCCTTGTTCGCGAAGTACGCGAGGTTCTCGTCGTTGATCGCGAGCTTCTCGAATGACTCGCCCGCGGCGAGGCCCTTGGTCACGGCTTCGAGAGCGGCCGCGTTGTCCTTGGCGATCTGGATCATCCGGAAGCGGTAGCGGGGCGCGGGGTTGAACTCCTCGAAGAACCGCTCGTAGGTCTGCTGGATGTCGCGCCACGACACGTTGACGCGCTTGTAGATCTTCTGCTGGAGCTGGTACTTCACGAGCTCGGTGTCGCGACGCTCGGCGACGATCTCGTCGAGGCTCTTGCCCTCTTTTTCACGCATCTTCGTGTCGGTCAGGGTGCGGCTGCCGAGGTTTTCGGAGGCCATGCGGCGCGACAGGCCCTGCACGAACGAGAAGAACCCGGCCTTCTGCTCGGGGGTGAACGACGCGAGGGCTTCGGCGGTGAGGAGTTCGTCCTCGATCATCGCGTCCAGCTCGCGGACGATCTCCGATCGCGCGAACTTCATCCACTCGGCCCGGGGCAGCTTGCCCGCTTCGGCGCGCAGGCGGTCCTGCATCGTCTCGAGGAAATCGCCCGCGTAGATCGCACGCCCGTTGATGTCGCCGATCTTCGCGTCGACCAGAACGGAATCGGTCACGGGGACCGCCGTCGGCTGCTGGACGCCAGCGGGCGCGCCCGTCTGGGCCACCACGTTGTCCATGCCGCTCGAGGCGGCGATCGGGCCCGTCAGCGTGATCTTCGGGGGCTCGGTCACCTGCGCGACCGCGGCGGTGCCTTCGGTCGTGGCGTCGGCCATGATGGGCGCGGGGATCGCGAGCTCCGGCTGGAAATCGACGGTGCGTTGGAACTCGTCGCGCGAGAGGATGGCGGTGGACGGGATCTGGGAGACCTGGCACCCCGCCAGCGTCGCCACCGCGCCGGCCATTGCCGCGAGCAGAGCGGTGCGGGGGCGGGACGACTGATCCGTGTCGAGAGCCGGGAGCCTTGTCATGGACATACAGCGTAACGGGTCCGGGGCCGGTTGTCCCGGGGGGAGGGTTGGGGAAGGCGTGTTGGTGGGCGGGGCGGGGGCGACACGGGGGTGCCGGCCGCTAGAATGGCCCTCTGGCTCCCGGCCCGGCGTTCCGCCGCTGGCCGCGCGTCAGACCAGGAGCCTCCGAATGTCCAACGGCAACGAACCCGAAGCGCCGAAGCTGATCATCGACTCGGACTGGAAGTCCCAGGCCCGGGCCGAGAAGGAACGGCTGAGCCAGAAGGTCGAGCCGGCCAAGCCGGTGGCGACCCCGGCCGCCGCGGCGGGTGCGGCTCCGGCCGAGGGGGGCGAGGAAGGGGCCCAGGAGCCGGGGATTCAGGACATCATCAGTCTGTTGATGACGCAGGCCCTGACGTACATGGGGGCATTCCCGGACCCCCGCACAGGCCGTGCGGTGGTTTCACTGGAAATGGCGAAGGTGTTCATCGAACTTCTGCGGGTGCTCGAAGAGAAGACGAAGGGCAACCTCACCGCCCAGGAGTCGACCGTGATGGCCCGCGTGCTGAATGAGCTGCGCCTCGAGTTCGTCGAGGTCTCCCGGTACGTCGAGCAGGCGATCGCGGAGGGCAAGATCAAGCCCGCCGGTCCCGCGGGTCCGGGTGGGGTTGTCGCGGCACCCCCCGGGATGGGTATGCCGGGGGCCGGTCCCTTCCGGGGCTGATCCCGTCGCGATCGGTGGTGGTGGAGGGGGGTGGAGGGGTTGGAGGGGGTTGGTAGGGGAGGGGGTTCGACGCCGATGGCGGCGCAGAAAGGCGGATCGTGAGCACGGAAAGCGGGTTCTTCGAGAAGCACTACTACCTCCTTCGGCGCCTGCACTCGTTGACGGGCATCGTGCCGGTGGGGCTGTTCCTTTGCACGCACCTCCTGACGAACTCTTCGATCGTCTGGGGGATGCTCGACAGCCGCAAGGCCGAAACCGGGCACGGTGGTGTCGCGACCTTCATGCACGAGGTCGCGTTCATCCACTCGCTGCCCTTCCTCCTGCTGATCGAGATCGGCGGCCTCTGGCTGCCGATCGCGTTCCACTCGCTCCTGGGCTGGTACTACGCGACCACCGGAAGCACCAACACCCAGCGCTACGCCTACCAGAGCAACTGGCGGTACCGCGTGCAGCGTTTCAGCGGGTACGTCGGGGTCTTCTTCATCTTCTACCACGTTGCCACACTCCGCTGGGGCTGGACGTTCCTCGTGCCCGGCGGCGAGCCGTGGACCGCGGAGCACGCAGCCAGCACCATGGCCATGGCGCTGCGTGGCGGGAAGGAAGGCATCTCGCTCGCCGGGATGCTGGTCTCGGCCGGGTACATGCTCGGCGTGTCGCTCTTGGTGTTCCACTTCGCGAACGGTCTGTGGACCGCCGCGATCACCTGGGGCCTCACGGTCTCCAAGAAGGCCCAGGAACGCTGGGGCTACGTGTGCGCGGGCGTCGGTGCGGGCCTGATGGTCCTCGCGTGGTCCGCGGTCCTCGGCTTCCTCTTCCTGGACCCCGCCAAGGCCCGTGAGGTCGAACTCAAGATGGGCGGCGGTCACGGGCAGGTCGAGGCGAGCAGCGCGGGTCTGGCGGGCGAGTAACGCCGCGGCACTTCAGCAGTCTTCCAGTTTCTGAGAGGAATCAAGCATGTCTCAGCAGCGGGTGATCGTGGTCGGGGGCGGGCTTGCGGGTCTGGCGGCATCGGTGCGTGTCGCCGAGGCGGGGCTCCCGGTGGACCTGTTCTCGGTGGTCCCGGTGAAGCGGAGCCACAGCGTGTGTGCGCAGGGCGGCATTAACGCGTGCAACGAGGTGGCCCGGCAGCAGGGGTACTCGGAATACGAGCACTTCGACGAGACGATCTACGGCGGCGACTTCCTCGCCGATCAGCACCCCGTGCTGGAAATGGCCAACTGGGCCCCGCGGATCATCGACCTGCTCGACCGCATGGGCGTGCCCTTCAACCGGACGTCGGAGGGGTACCGCGACCTGCGGCTCTTCGGTGGTTCGCTCTTCAAGCGCACGCACTTCGCCGGCGCCACGACCGGCCAGCAGCTGCTCTACGCCCTCGACGAGCAGACACGCCGCTACGAGAGCGAAGGAAAGGTCACCAAGTACGAGTTCTGGGAGTTCCTCGGCCCGGTGATCGGTGAGGACGGCGTCTGCCGCGGCATCGTCGCCCAGGACATGCGGACGATGCAGATCCGTTCGTTCCGCGCCGACGCGGTGGTGATGGCCACGGGCGGGTGCGGGCTGGTGTACGGCAAGAGCACGAACTCGATCATCTGCACGGGCGCGGCGGCGGCGCGGTGCTACCAGGCGGGCGTTCACTACGGGAACCCGGAGATGATCCAGGTGCACCCGACGGCGATCCCCGGTGCGGACAAGCTCCGGCTGATGAGCGAATCGGCGCGTGGCGAGGGCGGTCGCGTGTGGGTTCCGCGCAAGAAGGGCGACAACCGCCCGCCGAAGGAGATCCCCGAGGCCGAGCGGTACTACTTCCTCGAGGAGCGGTACCCCAAGTACGGCAACATCGTCCCCCGCGACATCGCGACCCGCGAGATCTTCTCGGTGTGCGTGAACGACGGGATGGGCGTCGCCGGCGAGAACCAGGTCTACCTCGATCTCACCCACAAGCCCGCTGAGTACCTCAAGAAGAAGCTCGAGGGCATCCTCGAGATCTACTCGAAGTTTGCCGGTGAGGATCCGTACACCAACCCGATGAAGATCTTCCCCGCTGTGCACTACAGCATGGGCGGTCTGTGGACGCAGTTCGTCAAGGGCAGCTACAACCCCGCGGAGCCCCGCACCAAGCACGAGAGCGGTACCACCGCGCCGATCGGTTCCGCGATCGGTCAGGGCATGGACTACGGCAACCCGCTCAACATGATGACCAACATCCCCGGCATCTACGCCTTCGGCGAGGTGAACTTCGCCTACCACGGCGCGAACCGTCTGGGCGCGAACGCTCTGCTGTCGTGCCTGTTCGACGGCCT
>JBIKMF010000493.1:0-2729 GCA_044359425.1 Phycisphaerales bacterium | reverse complement strand
ACCGCGTACCCAACGCGCAGACCGGCGAGCCCGTACGCCTTCGAGAACGTCCGCACGATCACCACGTTCGGCAGTTCGAGCGCGAGCGGCGTCAGATCTTCATCGGCGAACTCCGTGTACGCCAGATCCACAAGCAGCACCGCGCGGGGTGCCGCGTGGCTCAACGCCACAAGGTCACCCGCTCGCACCACGCCGCCCGTCGGGTTGTTCGGTGACACCGCAGCGACGAGCGCGGTTCGATCCGTCACCTCCCCCACCACCGCTCCGACGGGGTACTCCGGCCCGTCCCACCGCACGCCGCGGACGACGCCGCCCGCCGCGCGAACGTAGCGGCCGATCATCTCGAACGTCGGCGTCGCCATCACGGCCTCGTCGCCCGCACCGACGAATCCGCGGCACACCCGGTCGATCGCTTCGTCGCCGCCAGCGGTTACCACCACCCGCCCCGGCGACACACCGAGTCGTTCCGCGATGTCGCGCTCGAGCGCGGAGACATCGGGGTATCGGCGCACACACGCCCGTGCCGCCGCCGCGCCGATCTCCGCGTCGCTGAGGATCGGCGCACCCTCGTTGGCGTCGAGCCAGAGGTCGATTCCCGCGAACGAGGGGCCCTTGCTGTACGGCTTCGCTTCCACGCGAGGCCTGAGGGTTGTCATTGGTGTGCTCACGGGATGATCTGGATGGGTTGGGTGACGATGACGTCGGTGCCGCCGCGGGCCTTGATTTCCGGGATCACCAGCGGCAGGCGGCTGCGGGGCACGGCGGCCTTAACGGCGTACCCGGCTCCGCCGTGGAGCTGCGAGATCGTCGGCTCGCGCATGCACGGCAGTGCCGCGATGACCCGCTCAAGGTCCGCCGCCGTCACATTGACCTCGAGCATCACGCGCTGCCTGGCCTCGAGCACGGATTTCAGGAGCAGCACGAGCCGGTCGATGGCGGCCTTCGTGCCCGGATCCTTGAGCGCCCGCGGGTTGGCGTACAAGCGCGTCGAAGAGCGCATGAGTTCATCGAACACGATGAGGTTCTGGGCCCGCAGCGTCTCGCCGCTCGCCGCGACATCCACGATGCAGTCGGCGTCCTCCGGTGGGAAGACCTCCGTCGCGCCGTAGGAACGGACAAAGGTTGCGCGCAGGTCCCGCGATGCGATCCACTCACGCGTGATCCGCTCGTACTCCGACGCGACCACGATCGGCCGCTTCGGCAACGCTCCGTTGATCAACAGCTGCGCGGGAGCCGCCGCGACGAGCCTCACCGGGTCCAAACCGGTGTCCAGCACATCCACCAGATCCGCATTCAGCTCGCGGACCCAGTCGGCCCCTGCGAAACCGACGTCGCGCGAGCCGGCTTGGAGCATCTCGACGACGTTCTGGGGCTTGAGGATCTTCGCGTCCACCCCGGGCAGCGAGATCTGCGGTCGATACCCGCGGCTGTCCGACCGCACGCTGATCCCCGCCTCTGTGAAGAGGCGGAAGATACCTTCCTGCATGCGGCCCTTGGGCAGGGCGAGTTTGAGCGGTCGTTCAACTTGGTCGGTCGGCATACGGATCTCCGTGCCGACCCCGCAACCCGCCGCCGAACGCTCCCACCGGGAAACGAACGACGCCGGCACGGGGCCGGCGTCGATAGGTGCTTCAGATTGTCCTCAGCGCACCATCACCCGGCCACGTTCGAGACGTGATGCAGATGATGATGATGAACAGCGCTGGGCTTCATGGGTCGGATGAGTATTGGCCACGCGGGGCCGGAAGGCAAACGCTGCCTCCCGACCGCCTGCTTTCGCTCGCCGGGCGTCCCCGGATGCGGACAAGGACCAAACGCCCGAAAATCTCGTCTCTCTCTGCAAGATCGCGAGGGGTTCCGGTAAGTCATGGTGCCGGCGAGTTGACCCGCTCGCGGCAGGAATCGAATCTCTCTCTCTCTCTCGAATCAACGAAGGCTCGCCGAAGAGGCGGGCCTTTGTTGATTGATGAGGGTTCACACGTCACACGATCGCCGGCGAGCCTGACTCCTACCGCTTGCTATCCCCGCGTGCGAAGATGCTCGCCACGTAGTTCAGCACGTCTGTCGCCGAGACCTCGTTGTAGCCGAACTGCTTGATCAGCCGCTGCTTCACCACGTCGATCTTCTTCTGCGTCTCGTCGTCGACGACGCTGCTCACGAGGTTCTTCAGCTTGATCGTGTCCCGCTGGTCCTCGAAGAGCTTGAGCTCCAGCGCGCGGTACAGGCGCGCGTTCGTGTTGTACTCGAACTTCTTCCCGTCCAGCGCCAGGGCGCCGATGTAGTTCATGATCTCCTGGCGGAAGTCGTCCTTGCGGCTGTCGGGGATGTCGATCTTCTCCTCGATCGCCCGCATCAGCCGCTCGTCCGGCTCGTCGTCGCGCCCGGTGTACTTGTTCTTGACGCGTTCCTTCTGCGTGTACGCCCGGACGTTCTCGATGTAGTTCGTGCAGAGGCGCTTGATCGCCTCCTCGTCGGCCGAGATCGCCCGCTGCACCTCGCCCTTGATGATGTCCTCGTACTCTTCCTTCACCACCGCCAGCAGCTCGCGGTACCGCTTCTTCGTGTTCTCATCGCTGATCAGCGAGTGATGGCTCAGCCCGCTCTCCAGTTCGTTGATCACCATGAAGGGGTTGATCGCCTTCTCTTCGATCGCCTGCCGACCCACCAGCGCGTTGCTGATCTTGTCCTGGATGTACCGCGGGCTGATGCCCTGCATCCCCTCGCGCGGC
>JBIKMF010000494.1:0-2729 GCA_044359425.1 Phycisphaerales bacterium | reverse complement strand
CGGACGTGAGCCACGGGGAGAGGTCGACCCCGTCGATGGTGCTGCTCGGACGTTCCGCGTTCACCATCGCGGCGATGGTGGGGAGGATGTCGATCGTCATGCATGGCCGATGAAAGTGAGTGCCCGCGGCGACGCGGCCCGGCGCACGAATGAGGCAAGGGACGCGGACGCCGCCCTCCCACGTTGTGCCCTTGCCCTCGCGCAGGCCGCCCGTGGTGCCCGCGTGGTTGCCGTAGGAGAGCCACGGGCCGTTGTCGGAGGCGAAGATCACGATGGTGTCGTCGTCAAGGTTGTGGCGCTCAAGCGTGGCGAGCACTTGACCGACGGACCAGTCGATCTCGGAGAGAACGTCGGCGTACATGCCGCGGCCGGTTTTACTGTCGAACTCGGGGCTGACGTAAAGCGGGACGTGGGGCATCGGGTAAGGGACGTACAGGAAAAAGGGAGCGTCGGCGTTGCTGTCGATGAACTCGACGGAGCGGCGAGTGATCTCGCGCGTGACGGGCTTCTGGTCGTCGGGGAATACGTCGTCATCGATAACGGTGAGGATGCCGTTCTTCTGATGGAGCAGTTGGAGATTCTGGTACGCGCGGGGGTTCTGCGGGTGGCGGGGCCACATGTCGTTGCTGTACGGAAAGCCAAAGTACTCGTCGAAGCCGTGGGCGTTGGGGAGCAGGTTCGGCGCGTCGCCGAGGTGCCACTTGCCGAAAATGGCGGTCGCGTAGCCCCGGGATTTCAGAACGTCCGCGAGCGTGGTTTCGTCGGGATTCAGGCCGATCTTGGCGCGCGGGCCGAGGGCTCCGGCGATGCCGACTCGGTTCGGATAGCACCCCGTGAGCAGCGCGGCACGCGAAGCCGAGCACACGGGCTGCGCGACGTAGAAATGCGTGAACCTGAGCCCATCGCGGGCCAGGGAATCGATGTGCGGCGTGGCGTTGGTGGGAGAGCCGTAACAGGAGAGATCGCCGTAGCCGAGATCGTCGGCGAAGAACAGCACGACGTTGGGCGGGCGCGAGGGAGAAGCGCACGCTGGGAGCAAGGCCAGCACGAGGATCGCGAAGCAACGGAGCATCATGCGTAGAGGTTACCACCTATTGGCCGGGCGGTTGGTGGTCCTTGGGGACGTCGGTTGTGTCAGGTTCTGATCCGGCGTCGTCAAGTACCGGTCCCGGCCCCCTCACCGCGTACTTCAGGCACGGCCAGCCGATCACGATCAGGCCAGCATGCCGATGGCGAGGACAATACTGACGATAATGCGAAACGACGTGCTCACGGGCTCCCGTTAGCTCGGGCTCGGCCCGTCGTACGCGTGATTCACCGGGTCGATCCGGCGCATCGGCTTCTCGCGGGTTTGCTCCTCGACCACGTGCGCGACCAGCCCCGGCGTGCGGGCGATCATGAAGATGCCGTTGAAGACCTTCGGATCCAGCCCCAGGTCGGAGAGGATCGCCCCCAGCGCGCCGTCCACGTTGATCGGCAGTGGCTTCCCGATCGCCGCGAACGCTCGCTCGACCGCTCGGGCCGCGCCGATGTGAGTCTTCGGACCGTCGCCCAGGCCGGCCGCCGCCGCGAGCTCGAAGAGCTTCGCCGTGCGTGGGTCCTTCGTGTGGATCCTGTGCCCGAAGCCGCCGATGCGATCGCCCGAGGCCTTGATGCGGGTCACTTCTTCCATCGCGATGTCGTCGATCGACCGGCGAGAGCTTGATGCCACATCGAGGAGATGGCGCAGGTAGCGGCCCGCGTCCTCGATCGCGCCGCCGTGGTGCTTGTTGATCGACATGATCCCCGCCGCGACGGACTGCGAAAGGCTCGCGCCGGTGCTCGCGACGGTGCGCGCGGCCAAGCACGACGGCGGTGTCGCGCCGTGGTCGATGCTCGAGACGAGGATCGCGTCCATCAGCCTTCCAACGGGCTCGGTCGGGAGGTCGCCTGTGAGGATCAGGTAAACGGCGGAGCCGAACGACACGCTGCCCATGAGCGAGGCGATGTCCCTGCCCCGCACGGCGACTTCATTCGGACGGATGCGGGTCACCGCCGACGTCCACACCGCCTTGCGCTCGGCGTCGGACATCAGCGAGCGCGAGTTCTTCGCGCGCAGCACGCCGACCACGGCATCGGGGAGTTCGCCGAAGGCATCAACCACTGTCGCCCCGGCCCCGCGCAGCGCGGCGACCTTGCCCGCGTGCGTGCCCTTGTTGCCCTCGATGATCGCGCCCGCGTGGCTGAACCTCGTGCCCGCCCGCGCGGCCTTCCCTCCGATGTACGCGATGACAGGCTTTGTCAGCTTCTTCGCCGCGATCATCTCGGCGAGCTCTTCCTCTTGCGAGCCGCCAATCTCCCCAAAGACCACGATCGCGTCGGTCGCGGGGTCGCTCTCGAACATCGCGGCAACTTCGGAAATCCGCAGGCCAAGCACCGCATCGCCCCCGATGTGCACGATCGTGCTGATCCGAACGCCAGCCTGCCCGCAGTAGTACGCCGTGCTGGACGACATCCCGCCGGAGCGAGAAATGATCCCGACGCCCGTGCCGCCCGGTAGTGGGGGCTTGAACCACTCGCGCGCAGACTCCGCACGCCCGCCGATCATGCCAACGACGGCCTGACCAGGGCTCGCGATGCCCAGCGTGTTCGGACCGACGAAACTCGCGCCTTTTGCCTTCGCCGCGGCGGCGATCTCCATCGCATCCCACACCGGCACGCGGTCTGCAACGAGCACAACGAGCTTCAAG
>JBIKMF010000002.1:0-34504 GCA_044359425.1 Phycisphaerales bacterium | reverse complement strand
GTAGTGGGTTCCTTCGTCGAGCAGGGTGGTGTTGATCTGCTGGGAGTAGAGGCCGTTGGTGTTGGTGGTGCCGGCCAGGGGCTGGCGCTGCGTGACGAAGCCCTCGTAGCCGGGGACGACGGTGCTGGTGTGGTCGACATCGGTGATGCCGTTGCCGTTGTAGTCGACGAAGCCGGCGTCGATGCGGAAGAGGGCGTTGTCGTCGGCGTTGGCGTTGGAGCCGGCGCCGGGGTCGGCGTTGGTTGTGGTGAGTTGGACGTTGAAGGTGTTGGCGGTGATGATGGGGATGGGCGAGAGGCGTTGGCGCACGTCGGGCGTTGCGATGTTGTCGGCGGGGAGGGAGGACGTGGAGCCGGTGATGGTGACGGTACCGTTTGGCACGGCGGGGCCGTAGATCACGAAGCCCTTGTGGTGGGTGACGCCGTTGATGTTCTGGTTGCGGGGCACGCGGACGGTGACGCTGCCGTTGGCGCCGACGACGATGAGTTCGGGGATCTGGTTGAGGGGGTCGACGCTGGCGTTGGCGGCGTTTCCGGTGAGTTCGACGAGCCGGGTGCCCTGGGGGAATGCGGTGTTGAACGTGCGCGAGTCGAAGCTGGTGATGCCGGTGCCGGAGTAGCTGCGGTTGCAGCCGACGAGGACGTTGCCGGAGAGGTTGGGACCGATGGGGGTGGCGCGTTCGAAGATGTGAACTTCGTTGTCGGTCCAGCGCGGGTAGTACCAGCCGCGACCGTACCAGTTGCTGAGTTGGACGAGGTTGCTGAGGACGGGGTTGAGGGCGTTGGCGGAGGGATCCCAACCGAGCGCGAGGGGCTGGCCTTCACGGGGGTAGAAACCGGAGCCGGTGCGGTTGACGCCGCGGGCGTTGTGGTAGATCTTGGCTTGGCCCGGGCGCATGACGAGGTAGCAGTGGGCGAACCATCCCTGGGCCTGGTAGCCGGGGAGTGTGGGGAGTGAACCGCCGTCGCCGGAGCTGCCATTGTCGTGGCTGAAGATGTGGTTGACGCCGATGGAGCCGTTTTGGAAGCCGTCGTCGGTGGAGTCGAGGTGGCGACCGAGCATTCCGTTCCAGTCGGTGAATCCGGCGACGATGTCGCGAAGGCCACCGGCGCCGTTGAGGTCGAGGGCGTCGCGGTTGCCGAAGGCGTCACCGGCGGCGAGGCGTCCGGAGGCGCGGCCGTTGGGCTTTCGGATGTAGCGGTCGAAGGTGAAGTCGTTTCCTTCCACGCATTCGCCGAAGCTGTAGGGAGTGACGAAGCGACCATCGGGGGTGCGGCGGCGGTTGGCGACGACGGAGTCGAAGTAGGTGTCGTAGAACCAACTGGGCATGTGCTTGATGGCATCAATGCGGAAGCCGTCGACGTTGTGGACGTCGAGCATCCACTGGGTCCAGCGGTTGAGGTAACTTGTGGCGTTCTCGGGAACGGGGTCGCCGGCCATGGGATTGGCGAGGTTGAAGCGTCCGGTGGTGAGCTGCGAGGCGGGATCGTTGCGGGCGGGGATGTCGCAGGGGAAGGAGAAGATACCAGTGGTGAGCGCGCCGGCGAACCACATGCCGGGATTGCTGATGGTGTCGGTGCCGAGCGCGGTGTCGGGGTAGAAGCGTGCGTTCTTCGGATCGGGGCGGTTGTAGACGGTACCGGCGGGGATGTTCAGCGGGTTGCCTTCGGCGACGGGCTGGCGGATGAACTGGTGGTTGGTGGTGTGGTCGATGTCGACGAGCGCGACGAGGTCGCCACGGAGGAGGCAGTAGCGAGACCCGTTGGGGTTCTCGCTTTGGTAGTAGCCGCCGGAGATGCCGTTGTGGAAGTCGCCCCAGTTGTCGGTGGGGAGTTTGTCGCGGAGGGGGTTCTGCGGGTTCATCCAGAAACCGGGGTAGCCGCCCGCGGCCTGGAAGCCGGAACTCGTATCGCGGCCTGCGTTGTGGTTCAGGACCATGTCGACGTAGACAAGGCCGTTGGCGCGTTGGAACTCGTCGACGACTGCGCTGAAGTAGTTCTCGGTGCCGTAGGCGGTTTCCTCGCCGGGCTTGCCGAGGTTGAAGCGGTCGAAGACGTCGTAGCCTGCGCTGGTGGAGTTGGTGTTGGGGTTCGCACGGCCGCGGGAGACGGGCGGGAGCCACGTTGAGCCGTAGCCGGCGATGAACCAGTCGGTCATGCGGCGTTCCATGTCGGGCCAGCGGCACTCGAACCACTGAAGCATGACAGGGGGGTTCTCGTCGGAGATCTGCGCGGCGGCGTGGGAGGCACCGAAAGTGGTGATGACTGCCGCGGCGAGGAGCGAGGCGATACCGAGCGTGCGTGTCTGCGTGTTCACGATGATCCTCTCCGAAGGGGCCGAGCGGCCGAGTGGGACTGGACGGTTAGTATCGCCTGAATGTGGCGCAACGAAAAGCCCTGTAACCGGATACAGGCGGATAATGGCGAGAAACAGGAGGGACGGAGGGGTTTCCGGGACGTTGGGGGGAGTTCTGGGGTGTTGCTCGCGGGCGGAGGTCCCCCGCTATTCTGAGGCGTCGGAACACCGAAGGAGAACTTACCGTCATGTCCAGAATCAGATCAACGGTTGCGTGCGTGGGTGTGGTGTTGGTGCTGGGGGCGACGCACGCGGGCGCGCAGATTGTGGGGCAGGCGATCAGCGGGAATGCTGCGCGTTTCTTTGAGAGCGCGGCGGCGAAGGAAGCGGCGCATCCGAGCTATGCGCTGATGGCCGAGCCGCGCGAGACGCTGCCGGTAGACAAGGGTTGGCGGGTGACGCCGCGGTTTTCGACGGAGGGTCCGTTGTCTGTTGCGCGGATCGGGATCGAGCCGGGGACGTCGCTGTACGGGACGGGCGAGGTGGTGGGCGGGTTGTTGCGGAACGGGAAGACGGCGGTGACGTGGAACACGGATGCGTATGGGTATGGGGCGGATGCGAAGTCGCTCTACCAATCGCACCCGTGGGTGTTGGCGGTTCGCCCGGACGGGAGCGCGTTTGGCGTGCTGGCGGACACGACGTACCGGTGCTTGATCGACACTGGCGCGACGAACGCGAATGAGATTCGTTTTGCGGCGGAGGGGCCGGCGTTTCCGGTTGTGGTGATGGAAGGGGCGACACCGCAGGAGGTGCTGAAGGAGTTGGCGCGGCTGACGGGCGCGATGCCGATGCCGCCGAAGTGGGCGCTGGGGTATCACCAGTGCAGGTACTCGTACTTCCCGGAGTCGCGAGTGCGGGAAGTGGCGGCGGAGTTTCGGAAGAGGGATCTGCCGTGTGACGTGATCTGGTTTGACATCGACTACATGGAAGCTTTCCGCGTGTTCACGTTTGATCGCGGGCACTTTCCGGATCCGAAGAAGCTGAACGAGGAACTGCTTGCGGACGGATTTCACAACGTGTGGATGATCGATCCGGGGCTAAAGAGCCGGAAAGACGCGGGGCCATCGGATCGCCCGGCGGCGGAGTTGGAGAAGGAGGGGCCGGAGACCAACGAAGCGAGGCGGAAGGAGATCGCGAAGTTCGATGCGATCATGCAGTCGGGCCACGATCGCAAGGTGTGGGTGACGCGCGCGGACGGGAGTGTGTACGAGGGCGAGGTGTGGCCGTCGTGGTGTCACTTCCCCGACTACACATCGCCAGATGTGCGGGCGTGGTGGTCGGAGTTGTACCGGGACTTCATGGCGATGGGCATCACCGGCGTGTGGAACGACATGAACGAACCGGCGGTGTTCAATGTGCCGTCGAAGACGATGCCGTTGGACAACATGCACAAGGGTGATCCGACGATGGTCGGGCCCAACGGGAAGCCGCAGGGAGCACGCGCGGAGGGGACGCACGCGCGGTACCACAACGTGTACGGGATGCAGATGATCAAGGGAACGCGCGAGGGGATTTCGGCGGCGAACCCGGACAAGCGGCCCTTTGTGCTGAGCCGCGCGAACTTCATCGGTGGGCAGCGGTACGGCGCGACGTGGACGGGGGACAACACGGCCGATTGGGCGCACCTGGAAGAGTCGGTGCCGATGTCGCTGAACGTGAGCCTGTCGGGGCAGCCGTTCATCGGGCCGGACATCGGCGGGTTTGCGGGGAACGGCGACGACAAGTTGTTCGCGCGGTGGATGGGCTTTGGCACGATGCTGCCGTTTGCACGCGGGCACACGGGCAAGGGGAACATCGACAAGGAGCCGTGGGCGTTTGGGCCGGAGGTTGAAGCGGTGTGCCGCGAGGCGTTGAATCGGCGGTACAGGCTGATGCCGTACTACTACACGCTTTTCCGGGAGGCATCGCTGACGGGGCTTCCGGTGGTGCGGCCGCTGTTCTTCGCGGATACGACAGACATGGCGCTGCGGTCGGAGGACGACTCGTTCCTGCTGGGCGATGGGTTGCTGATCGAATCGCAGATGGTGCCGGACGGCTCTCGTGTTCCCGCGCGGCCGAAGGGACTGTGGCGCGAGGTTGAGTCGCACGCGTCGATCGATCTGCCTCGGATGTTCGTGCGTGGCGGGGTGATTGTGCCGACGGGTCCGGTGATGGAGTACGTCGACGAGAAGCCGCTGAATCCGCTGACGCTGGTGGTGTGCCTGGATGCCGCGGGAGTCGCGACGGGCACGCTGTACGAAGACGCGGGGGATGGTTTCGGGTACGAGCGTGGGGAGTACCTCGAGTCGGCGTACCTTGCGAAGCGGGATGGAACGAAGGTGACGGTGGAGGTGGCGAGGACGGAAGGGAGCATGAAGCGTGCTGCCCGCGGCGTTGAGGTGCATGTGGTTCTCGATCCTGCGGGGGTTGCGGGGATGCTGAAGGGCGTGGATGCGGCCGGTTTCGCGACGGCTTCTGCGAAGTTCAACGGCGAGATGAAGGCGAAGGGGCTGCGGCTTTCCGGCACGCACGACCGCCCGGTGCTGGTGGCGGTGGGTCTCGGGGTTGACGGCGAGCGAGTGACGATTGAGATCCCGGAGGGGTACACCCCATGAGTATCCCGGCGGCGGTGTGCGTTTTCTGCGGTGCGTCAAACGGATCGCGGCCGGAGTATGCGGCGGCGGCTCGACGGCTCGGCGAGTTGATCGCGGAGGGGGGGTCGACGGTGGTGTACGGCGGCGGGCGGGTCGGGCTGATGGGGGAGGTCGCGGAAGGTGCGCTCTCGCGCGGTGGGCGAGTCATCGGGGTCATCACCGAACAGTTGATGGATCGGGAGTTGGGGCATCGCGGGATCGCGGAGTTGATCGTGGTGCGCACGATGCACGAGCGCAAGGCGTTGATGGCGGATCGGGCCACGGCGTTTGTTTCGCTGGCGGGCGGGCTGGGGACGTTCGACGAGCTGTTCGAGATTCTGTCGTGGGCGCAGCTGGGCATTCACGCGAAGCCGGTGGGGCTTTTGAACACGCGAGGGTTTTACGATTCCATGATGGCGATGATCGAGCACGCGGCGGGCGAGGGCTTTCTGCGGATGAACCACCGGGAGGAGATCGCGATGGACGCGGACCCGGTGGCGCTGCTCGGGAAGCTGGAGCGGTTCCGGCCGAAGGGGCCGCGGTTTGTGCCGACGCCGGAGCGGTAGTCGCGGGCGAGCCGGCGGCGCGGTAGTATGGGGGGATGCAAAGCCGCCGCGACATCCTGAAGCTGTCTGCCGTGTCCGCCTTTACTGCCGCCGCGATGGGGAAGACGCCGTCGTGGGAGGTTGTGCAACCGGAGGCCCCGAAGACCGGGGAGTCGCCGAAGCCCTTGCCGCGGGTGGCGAGGTTTGAGCGGATGGCGTTCGGGATGTTTGTGCACTGGGGGTTGTACTCGCAGTTGGGCAAGGGGGAATGGGCAAAGAAGCAGTACTCGATCGGGTACGAGGAGTACTCGAAGTTGCTGCCGACGTTTACGGCGAGCGAGTTCAGCGGGCGGGAGTTGGCGAAGGTTGCGAAGAGTGCGGGGATGAAGTACGTCACGCTGACGAGCCGGCACCACGACGGCTTTTCGCTGTACGACACGCGGGGGCTTTCGACGTACGACGTGACGCACACGCCGGCGGGGCGGGATTTGATCCTGGACTTCGTGACGGGATGTCGCGAGGAGGGCGTTGTGCCGATGCTGTACTGCACGACGCTGGACTGGACCGACAAGCGGTTCACTGAGGATTGGGACGGCTACCTGAAGTACCTGCGCGACTCGATCGAGATTCTGTGCACGCACTACGGGGAGATCGGCGGGTTCTGGTTTGACGGGAACTGGTCGAAGCCCAACGCGGACTGGAAGGAAGGCGAGTTGTACTCGGTGATCCGGCGGCTTCAGCCGGAGGCGATGATCATCAACAACACGGGCATCGACGCGCACGGGGTGCGGGGGAACCCGGAGATTGACTCGACGACGTTCGAGCGCGGCAGGCCGCAACCGGTCGATCGTCGCGGCTGGCCGAAGCACGTCGCGGGCGAGATGTGCCACACGCTGAACTTCCACTGGGGCATCGGCAACAAGGACTTCAACTACCTCTCGCCGGCGCACGTGATCGAGGAGTTCTGCAGGTGCCGCAGGGCGGGCGCGAACCTTCTGCTGAACGTGGGGCCGATGGCCTCGGGCCGCGTGCCTGACTACGAGCGTGCGCTGCTCGCGCGGGTGGGAGACTGGGTGCGCGAGGTCGGCGGACCGGCGTTGTACGAGGGGCGGCCGGAGATCTTCGGTGCTGAGGACGACTTCGGCCTCGTGACGACGCGGCCCGACGGCGGTCGCGACGTTTCGCTGTACTGCTTCGGGCTTACGCCGACCGCGGACACGCGGGTTCACCAGAGCGCGCGGGGGTTTGGCAAGCGATCCTTCAAGGGCGTGCCGGCGGAGCTTGCCGGTGCGACATGGGCCGACAACGGCGAAGCCGTGACGCTCAGCCGCGACGGGGACACACTGGTGATCGATGTGCCCAAGTATCGCGAAGGCGCGAACTCGGTTGTACGGGCTGCGCACGGGACACTGAAGCAGTAGGCTTCAGCGGCCCGCGGGCGGGGTCCCGGTCCACGCCTCGAACTGCTTCGCCGCCTGCGCGGCGAACATCGCTTCGCCCGAGATGGTGGCGAGCCCGAGCTCCTGCGCAGCCGTCAGAAGCGGCGTGACGGGTGGGGTGTACACCGTGTCGAACACGACAGCGGAGCGAGGGAGCACCGCGAGTTGCTCGCGCGACACCGGGGACTCGTCCGGCGCTGAGCCGGAGGACATACCAACGGGCGTGCAGTTGATGACCAAGTCGACATCGGCCGCGAGGGGGCTGTCCCACGGCACGACGGTCGCGGCGTCGGCGGCGACAGCCCGGGCCTTCGTGGAATCGCGTGCGGCAACTCGGATGCTCGCTCCCAGCGACTGCAATGCTGCGATAGCCGCACGCGCTGCGCCGCCAGCACCCAGGACCACGGCGATCCGGGGACGAGGGTGATTCGCGAGGGCCGCGATGATCGCCGAGACGTCGGAGTTAAAGACGAGGTTTCCGCTGTCGCCCACGACGAGCGTATTGGCAGCTCCTGCCGCGGCCGCCAGAGGATCGATGCGCCATCGCTGTTCTTCGGCGAGGCGGAGCAGGTTTACCTTGTGCGGGAGTGTGACACTGCAGCCACGGAACTCGAGCTTGTCGTCGGCGAGCAGTTCGAGGATGGTGGCTTTGAAGCTCGCGTAGGACTCGAGATCGGATTCGCCCGAGGCGATGGGGAGCGGGAGGTAGGCGGCGTCGATTCCACGAGCCCGGAACGCGGCGTTGTGGAACTCCGGGGAGCGTGAGTGCGAGAGCGGCCACCCGACGACTCCGTAGACGCGTGTGCGGGGCTTGATGGCGTGGAAGTTGTACAGGTTGAGCAGTTCGGCCATCGTCGGCTGACCTGGGGCCGTCACCGTTGCCGCGCGAAGTGAGGCGAAGGTGAGCATGCCGCCGAACTTCGGCGCGAGGACGCGGGAGATGAGCCCGAACTCACCCATGGCGAGGGAGATCATCGGACGATCGGAGGAATCGGGGAGGTGGAGTGCTTCGAGGGCGTCGCGGAGCGAACGAGCTCGGAAGGCGACCTTGATCACGGCGGGCTCGGCGTGTTCTCGCATCGTCGCGAGCTTGCGGAAGAGATCCGCGGGTCGCCCGTTGAAGTCGTGAAACGAGAGGATGAGCGAGGGATTGCCGTGGCCGCCGGAGCTCGTGTCGGCGACGATCTGTCGCACCGCTTGCCGGAGTGCCGCGGAGCGCTGAAACCGGGCGTGCTCAACGTCGATGTAGCGGGGAAGTCGGGCGGCATCTTGCGGGTCGCACACGGCCCGGTAGAAGGCCGCGAGCGCGTCGTCGTCTCCTTCGTACTCGCCACCTTCGGCCTGAGATCTGCAGGTGACGATGACGGGAAGGGGCGATGCCGCTGTGATCGAACGGATCATCGCGGCCGCCGCGGCGGGGTCGTCGCCGGAGAAGAAACCATCCGCCCGGAGTTCAACGAGGTCCGCGCCGTGCTCGACGGAGCGAATGGCCTCGGCGACGGCGGATTCGAGGGCGTGAACGGTGATAGGTACGCAGACGAGTGTCGGCATCGGCAGAGCGTAGGCGTCAGCGCCGATCGCGGCCCTGAGCCCAGCGGTGCGCGGGGTCTCCGGGCGAGAGCCGGACGAGTTCGATGACGATCTTGTAGAGCGAATCGGCGTAGTAGTCGCACTGGGTCACTCGACCCATGAGAGGCGTCGGATTGTCGTCGATCAGGTGAATGGCGACGAGAAGCCAGCGTCCGACAAAGGACATGCGCCGCGAGAGAATCACGAGGTTTGAACGGCTCAGCAATGCGGTGCGTGCGGGCCATATGCTGCCGGGCCGCTGGTGCTCGTCGAGTTCGCACAAGTCCACATCTGCGGTGAAGCGTGCGCCCTGAACACCGGCGTCGCCGACGGAGATCGTGGAGGGCTGTTCCTCGACGTGCTCCCAGGGCTGCGGCCTTCCTGCGCCCCCGGGGGGGACGTTTGGTGTCGAAGGTTGAGAGTTTCGGATCACACCCATGGTCGCCGTTCGCTCCGCGTTCAAGGGTGCTCATCGGTCAGGCACTGGCACGGGTGAGTTCCGCGGGCAGAAGGCCGTGTCTTGACCGCGCCGAGGATGCCGACTGCGCCGCGCAGGGGAGTTCTGAGACCTATGGTGCAGGATGCTCGACTCGCTGCGTGACTGGTCGGAGTACCTGCGGAGAACCGCATCGGCGTCGCTCGGCCCGGGAAGGCCATGGGCGGAGGGAACCGCGGAGGAAAGGCGAAGGTGGGCCTCGGGGTTTCGGGACGGTGCCGGACAGCGTCGTGAGGTCGACGGGTTTCTCCTCGCGAGGTTATCTGGTACACCGCTTCCCACTCCGTCCCTGGAAAGCGGGCCGGATGTCGCGGCGTGGAGATCCCTCGTGGACCCGCTCGCGTGGACGGGCCACTCCGGCGAGGGGCCGTTCGCGGAACACCTGAAGGAAACGTCGATCGAAGTATGGACCGAGTGCGAGTTGTGCGTGCTGCACGCGCGTGCGTGGGCGGACCTGCAGACCGGGGGGCTCTCGGCGCGAACGCTCTCCGCCGCGCGATGGCTCGTGCGAGAGATTCAGCCGGATAACGCGACCACACGGCCGTGGGGAGTCGGCGTCTTTGCCTGGCTGGGGGTGCGTGAGCGAGACGTGGAAGCGCTGATGTACGCGGAGACGCTTGTTCACAACACGATCGTGAGCGGATCGGGTCGACCGGAGCCGATGTCCGCGTGTATTCTGGTCGACGGGGCGGAGTGGCTGGAAGCTTCGGAAGGGCGCTGAGAAGTTCGCATCCTTTTCGGGTCTCCGCCCGTACCATACTTCATGATCCGCACGTTGGTTGGAGTCCTCGCAGTTGTGTTCTGCACGGTTCCGGCGTTCGCCGGGATCTTCGATCTGGCCGGGCGACCACCGACCCGCATTGTGGTCATCACGGATCAATCGATCGAACTCCCGGCCGTCATGCCGCCCACGCCGATGTTGAGGCTGTTGTCGGGGGTGGTTCATGAGATGAGCAGCGAGGAGATCCAGTCGCTCCGCACGATCGGGGCGGACGCGAAGCGAAAGAAACCAGAGGGCGGGGCGTACCGGTTCGGCGTGCTGCGCCTCATCGGTCCCAAGGAAACGAAGGACCTCGAGCTGATCCGTGACGAGAACTCGGAGTTCTTCGTTCGGCAGATCCCTGACGAAGAGAACGACAAGGTGCCATGCTTCCACTTGGCTCGCGAGCGAATCGCGCGGCTGAGCGATGGATGGGATCGGTACCGAGGCTCGTTCCTTCTTCCGGAAGGCACGCCCGTGGCCGAAGACGCGCTCGTCGACGGCCCGTACGCGCCGGGGTGGTACCGCGCGAGCCGCGAAGAACTCGGCGACCGCCTCTTGCGTGGACGTCACACGAAGATCAAGGACCCCATGCGGAGGCTGGCCGACGAGCGATTCCATGTCCGACTTCCGACCGACTACAAGCCGCGGTTGAAGGCCGGGCTCTTGGTTTGGGTGAACGCTGGCACGTCCGCCGATCTGCCCGATGAGTTTTCGGAGTGGCTCGACGAATCTGGTTTCATCATGATCGGCGCCCTGAACATCGGCAACTCCCGGCCAACGGCCGACCGGTATCAGCTCGCGATGGACATGGTGGAAACGGCACGGTCGCGGTACGTCGTAGACGAGACCCGCGTGTACGTCACCGGCATCTCTGGGGGCGGTCGGATCAGCTCGCACTTGTGGATGGGCTGGCCCGAGGTCTTCCGCGGCGCGGCACCGATTGTCGGCCTTGGCTTCTACGAGCCGATCCCAATCGGCGACCGGACGTTCTACCCGCCCGATTACGACAAGCCCGAGGACCGCCAACTCAACCTGGTCCTCCCCCATCACATCGCGACGATCAGCGGCCCGCTCGATTTCAACTATCCGCACATCAAGCCGTGCACGGAGTTGATGCGGCTGCACGGATTCGAAGCCCGGTTCTTCGATGTGCCCGACATGGGCCACACCCTGCCGCCCGCGAAGACCTTCTCCGAGGCCATGAACTGGGTCGATCTGAAAGGCAAGGCCGCGGCCGCCGCCGAGATCGACGGGGCAAACGCGGTGCTGGTGAAGCTCTCACCGGACGAGGCCAAGCGCAACGAGCAACTCATCGAGATCACGCGGATCGCGCCGTGGACACGCCCAGCGTGGGAAGCCGCGGAGTTGCTGAAAGGCGTGCCGGACACGTCAGCCAGGTAGCTCGCGGAGTTGCTGAAAGACCTCGATGGCCCTGGCGCGACTGGCGCTGAGGTCCACGATCGGCTCCGGATAGTCGATGCGAGCCCTCGCGAGTGGTGGCATCGACGCGAGGTCGTGAACGTCCGCCCCCTTCACCCCCGCGAGCTCCGGAACAAAGGTGCGAACATACTCACCGTCCGGGTCGAACTTCTGCCCTTGGCTGGTGGGGTTGAAGATCCGGAAGTACGGCGCGGCATCCGTGCCGGTGGACGCCGACCACTGCCATCCCCCGTTGTTGCTCGCGAAGAACCCGTCGATCAGCGATCGCATGAAATGGCGTTCGCCCTCGCGCCACTCCAGGAAGAGGTTCTTGCTGAGGAACATCGCCGTGATCATCCGAACTCGGTTGTGCATCCAGCCGGTGCGAAGCAACTGCCGCATCCCCGCGTCAACGATCGGCACACCCGTGCGGCCTTGCTTCCAGGCCTCCAAGTGGGTCGGGTTCACATTCCACTTCACCCGCTCCGTGAGCGGCTGGAACGCGCGGCCCATGCACACCCGCGGGAACCCCACGAGCACGTGGACAAAGAACTCGCGCCAGCAGAGCTCGCTGATCCAGCACAGCACGTGCTCGTTCCCCGTTTCGAGCGGAGACCGCGAGCCGTCGTTCGCCTCCATCGCCGCGGCGATGCAGGTTCGGGGCGAGATCGCACCGACCGCGAGATAGGGCGAGAGCGTGCTGGTCTCATTGCGTGCGGGAAAGTCCCGCCCGGTCTTGTAGGAGCGGATATGCGCGGAGATGAACGCCCTCATGCGCTTCAACGCCGCCTGTTCACCAGCGGGCCAGATCGCGGGATCCACTGTGCTCGCGAATCCCTCCACCCGGTCCGGCACGGGGTCGCTGGCCATCGCAACGCGAGGCCGCTTTGCGGGAACCGGGTAGCAGTGCGGGCCACCCTGCGCCACGAGCAGCTTTGTCCACGCCTTCTTGAACGGCGTGAACACCGTATAGAAACGCCCCTCGCCCGTGCGAACACTCGAAGGCTCGAGCGATACCTGATCGGTGAACAGTTGGGTCTCTATGCCTCGGGCGACGCCCAGCGACTGCACACGCGCGTCGCGTCGGCCTTCATTCACCTCGTGCTCGCGGTTGGCGAATATCGCGGAGCAACCGAGCGACGCGGCGGTTGCGACGACGAGCTCCGGGGTCTGCGCTTCTGACGGCGACGTGATCACACGCAGCGGGATGTCGATTCGCTCAAGCGACTGCGCGAGCTCGCGAAGGGTTCGGAGCATGAACTCGACGCGCACCGGCGCGACATCGTGGCGGGTCCACTCGTCGGGGGTGAGCACAAACAGTGCGAGGACCTCCGCCGCGCGGTCCTCGCAGGCGTGCCAGAGCGCGGTGTTGTCGGCTACTCGAAGGTCGGTGCGGAACCACACCAAGATCCGGCGCGAACCGGGGACGAGCGGGGCTGGTTTACTGGTGTCGCGTGCCATGCTGCTTGTTCGGATGATACGTCGATCCGGATTCGCATCACGCCGCGGCGCATACCCTCCGACCGATGGCCCGACGCGCTCCACAATCACGGGCGGAATCTCTGCCGGCCGCTGTAACGGGGTCGGCGGCAGTAGATTCGTGGTTTTCCGCCCAGGGCTGGGCGGCTTGGGACTTCCAGCGTGAAGCCTGGAGCCACTACGCCAACGGCGACAGCGGTCTCATCCAGGTGCCCACCGGCGCAGGGAAGACGTACGCCGCGTACCTCGGACCGTTGATGGAGGCAATCGACGACCTCGGGGATACACCGCGCCCGCCGATGACGCTCCGGGCGCTCTACGTCACGCCTCTTCGCGCGGTCTCACGAGACATCGAGCTGGCCTTCACAAGGCCGATCCGCGAGATGGGACTCCCGTTCGTCGTCGAGAGCAGAACCGGCGACACCAAGGCCTCTGTGCGTGCCAAGCAGCGCGAACGCCTCCCCCACTTCCTGATCACCACGCCGGAGTCCCTGTGCCTGCTGCTCACCAGGCCCGATGCGGCCTCGCTGTTCGCCGATCTTCGGTGCCTCATCATCGACGAGTGGCACGAACTGATCGCGAGCAAGCGCGGCTCGCAGGTGGAGCTCGCCGCGGCACGACTGCGCAGGTTTTCGCCCTCCCTGCGAACCTGGGCGCTCTCAGCAACTCTGGCGAATCTCGACGATGCGACCAGATGCGCGGTGGGCACTTCTCCACGGCCGCCTGTAGTCATTCGGGGCGACATGCAGCGGCCGATCACGCTAAAGACCGTGTTCCCGGATGAACGCTCGCGGCTTCCCTGGGTGGGCCACCTCGGGCTGTCGATGCTCCCCGCCGTCGTCGGCGCGATCGATCCCGCGAGACCGACGATCCTCTTCACGAACACGAGATCGCAGTCCGAACGCTGGTTCAGCGCGATCCAGGTGCTCCGACCCGAGTGGGCCGGCGTCATGGCGCTCCACCACGGCTCGATCGACCGGAAGGAACGCGAGCGCGTCGAAGAAGGTCTGAAGTGCGGTTCGGTGCGGCTGGTCGTCGCGACAAGCTCTCTCGATCTCGGCGTCGATTTCTCGCCGATCGAGCTGGTCGTCCAGATCGGCTCGCCAAAGGGCATCGCCAGGATCATGCAGCGTGCCGGGCGTGCGGCCCACCGACCAAACGCGGCCACCGAAGTCCTCTGCGTCCCGACATACTCGCTCGAGTTGCTCGAAATCGCCGCGTCTCGAGACGCGATCGCGAGAGGCGAGATCGAGCCGCGATGGCCGTACGACCGACCGCTCGATGTGCTCGCGCAGCACCTCGTCACCTGCGGTATGGGAGGCGGGTTCGAGCCGGACGCGATGCTCGCGGAAGTACGCACCGCGTGGAGCTACCGCAACCTGACCGAGGCGGAGTTCGACTGGACGCTGGCCATGGTCTCCCATGGAGGCGATGCACTGCACGCGTACCCCGAGTACCACAAGCTCACCGCGGAGAACGGTCGCCTGTCCGTGCAGAGCAAGAGAATCGCCCAACTCCACCGCCTCAACATCGGCACCATCACCGCCGACACCACGATCGATATCGCCTACGAGAACGGCCGTCGACTCGGCAAGATCGAGGAAGGTTTCGTCGGATCGCTCCGGGAACGAGAGCGCTTCGTCTACACCGGAAAGACCCTCGAGTTCATCAGGCTCAAGGACCTCGTTGCCTACGTCAAGCCCGCGCGCGGCACCACATCCCGCACGCCCATCTGGTCTGGCACCCGATTGCCGATCTCCGAGAGCCTCGCCGCGGCAGTCCGGCGTCGCATCGCCCTGCTCGCACATGGCACGTTCGACGCGCCGGAGCTCGAGGCCTTTCGCGGCGTCGCGGAAACCCAGGCCCGCCTGTCCATGCTCCCGCAGGAGCGAGAGGTCCTGATCGAATCAACCGAAACGGCCGACGGCTACCACTGCTGCCTGTTCCCGTTCGAGGGGCGTCTCGTCAACAGCGCGATCGGTGCGCTTCTCGCTCTCCGCCTCGGTCGCGTCGCGCCACGCACGATTTCCGTGTCCGCGAACGACTATGGCGTCGAGCTGCTGAGCCCCGCGCCTATCGACTTTGAGCATGAGATAACTCCGTCGGTCTTCAGCGACACGAACCTCGTCGAGGATGCCTTCGCGAGCGTCGACAAGAGCGAGCTGGCAAAGACGCAGTTCCGAGAGATCGCGCGCGTTGCGGGGCTGGTGATCCAGACTTACCCCGGAACCAAGAAGTCGGGCCGCCAACTCGGTGCCGGATCCTCCCTCCTTTTCGACGTGCTGAGCGAGTTTGACCCAGGGAACCTGCTGATCCACCAGGCGAGGCGCGAAGTCCTCGAACGCCAGTTCGAGAGCAGCCGCCTCGCCATGACTTTGGCGAGAATCCGTGCCTCCGCACTGGTTCACCGCCGCACTTCTTCCCCCACTCCCTTCGCATTCCCGATTATGATCGAACGCCTCTCCGCTCGCCTCTCTTCCGAAACCATCCAGCAACGCATCGAACGGCTGCAGCAACAATGGACCGAGACTCCCCCGACATCTCCCTCCCGATCGGTCCGCCCGGCAAGGAAGAAGCCTTCATCCTCAGTTCGATGAAGTGCGTGCACTGGCCGAGCCGCCACACGCTGCTGGTCGCCGACCTCCATCTCGGCCACGCCTCGACGTACCACGCGTTCGGAGTCCCCCTTCCTGCCGCGCAACTCGGCGAAGAGCTCGCGCGACTCGACGCGTGCATCGCGAGGTATCAGCCCGAGCGAATCGTGGTGCTGGGTGATTTCCTCCACGCCGCCGCCGGCCTCACCCCAGCCCTGCGGGAACGCGTCGAGACATGGCGCCCCACGTTCCCGGGCCGGGTCGTTGTTGTGCTCGGAAACCACGACCGGGCGCTCAGATCGGTGGCCACGGCGTGGGGGCTCGAGGTCGCGGGCGATCGTCTGGAAGAGGGCCCGTTTGTACTCAAGCACTTCGCCGAGCCGGAACCGGACCGATTCGTGTGGTGCGGACACGAACACCCTGCAACCTTCATCGGTGGTCGTGCGGATGGGATCAGGCTACCGTGCTTCGCTTTGACTCCGGTCATGGCGATACTCCCCGCCTTTAGCTCGATGGCCTCCGGCTCTCGCCGCGGGGTCCCCGACGGGGCGAGGCTCTTCGCGGCGGCACCCGGCCGCATTGTGGTGGTGCCCGGGGTTCAGCGATCCGCCAGTCACGCCTGATAACCAGCCGACGAAGGCTGCGGGCCCGCGCCGACCTGCACGGTCGGAATCGTGGCCTCGCTTCCCGTCGGGCTTCTGCGGCGGACGAAGGTTGGTTATGCTGATCGGTCGATTCAACCCGACGGACTCCCGTCGGCCTTTGGTGAGAAGATCAGGAGATCGAAGTGAAGCAGTTTCTCATGGCCGCGGTCGCGGCATGCCTCGGTTCCATCGCAACGGCCCAGCAGGGGCCAGTCAACTACTGGCAGGGACTCGAGACCATGCCCGAGGCCGTGAAGGCACAACCGGCGGGCATCCGCGCTTTCAAGTACCACTCATGGCAGTTGAAGGACGCTGCAACGCTCAAGAACGCGCTTGCCGCGGCGCCCATGGAGTTCACGCCCGAGGGCGAAATGGCCCCGATCGAGTTCCCGATCCCGCGGCCTGACGGTACGTTCTCCTGGTTCACCGTCGTCGAGGCGCCCGTGATGGAACCGGGTCTTGAGGCACAACTGCCCGGAGTAAAGACCTACCGCGGGCAGGGGCTCGACGACCCGGCGGCAACTGTGAGACTCGACTTCACGCCCTTGGGCTTTCACGCCAGCGTGCTGAGCCCCAACGGTTCGTACTACGTTGATCCGTTCTCGAAGGACAACACCGAGTACTACTCGAGCTACTTCCTGACGGACCTGCGTCCCGCGTCGCGTTTCGTCTGCTACACGCCGGATCTGGGGAACCAGAGCGGCCTGAACGACGACGGGTTTGATGGGGGCTATGGCGAGCGAGTATCCGGCACAACGCTCCGGACCTTTCAGCTCGCGATGGCGGCGACAGGCGAGTTTACCAACTACTACGGCGGCAACCAGGCGAACGCCCAGGCCGGCCTCGTGACCGGCGTCAACCGCATGAATCAGGTGTGGGAGAACGAGTGCGCGATCCGCTTCGTGCTCGTTGCGAACAACCTCAACATCGTGTACACGAACTCCGCGACAGATCCCTATACCGGCAGCGACCTCAACGCGATGCTGGGCGAGAACCAGACCAACCTCAACACGGTCATCGGTACCGCGAACTACGACGTCGGACACGTGGTCTCCGGCCTAAACCTGGGCGGTCTTGCTCAGCTCGGTGTCGTTTGCGGCAACTCGCGTGCGCGCGGCGCGACGGGTCTCGCCGCGCCGGCCGGCGACTTCTTCTGGGTGAGCTACGTCTCGCACGAACTCGGCCACCAGTTCAACGCAACCCACACATTCAACAGCAACACAAGCCCCTGCACGGCGAACCGCAGCGCCGGTACGGCCTACGAACCCGGCAGCGGCGTGACGATCATGAGCTACGCCAACAACTGCAGCCCAGACAGCTACCAGGGGCAGTCCAGCGCGTACTTCCACACCGCCAGCTACGACCAGATCAACGCTCACGCGTCCGGCCGCAGTTGCGACACCGAGACCGCCACCGGCAACTCGGTTCCAACGGCCAACGCGGGCCTCGACCGCACGATCCCGTTCGGGACGCTCTTCACGGTGAACGGAACCTCCACCGATGCAAACGGTGATGCCCTCACGTACACGTGGGAGCAACTCGACGCCGGCGCAGCCCAGACACTCGCCGAGATGCTCACCACCGACAACGGCACCAGCCCGATCTTCCGCAGCTTCCCGGCGAGCATCAACACCAGCCGCACCTTTCCCCGGTACTCCGACGCGCTCTACAACACGCTCACGGCCGGAGAACGCTACCCCGGAGCGGCGAGAACCATGGACCTTCGATTCACCGTGCGCGACAACCGTTCAGGCGGCGGCGGCGTGAACTCCGACACGGTGGTCGTCACCGTCCGCGCCGACTCGGGGCCCTTCACGCTCACCTACCCGAGCGCATCCGCGATCGCGTGGACGTCCGGCACCCAGGAGACCATCACCTGGAACGTCGCGAACACCACCGCCGTGCCGGTGAGCGCCGCGAACGTCAACATTCGGCTCTCGACCGACGGTGGATACACCTTCCCCTTCGTACTCGCCTCGAACACCCCCAACGACGGCTCGCAGACCATCACCGTCCCCGCAGAGATCTCAAACGCCTGCCGCGTCCGAATCGAACCGACCAACAACATCTTCTTCGACATCTCGAACTTCAACTTCTCTATTCAGTGCGATCTCGCACCCCTCCCATCATCCCTGCAGGCCACCGACGGAACCCTCTGCGACCGCGTTGATCTCGCATGGAACGCCGCGGCGGGTGCCACCGGGTACGAGATCCTTCGCAATACCATCAACCTTGGGAGCACCGCGACCACCATCGGCACCTCAACGACCAACACGTACTCAGACTTCACCGCCAGCCCGGGCGTTTCGTACTTCTACTTCGTGCGAAGCACGAACGAGTGCGGCAGCAGCGGCGTCAGCATCTCCAACGCCGGCTTCCGGGGCACCGGGATCGCCTCACCCACCGGCGTCGCCGCTTCCGACGGCAGTTCCTGCTCCTCGGTCTCCGTGACCTGGAATGCCGCCGCGGGCGCCACCAGCTACCAGATCTGGCGTTCCGCGACGAACAACGCGGGACAGGCGACACAGATCGGCTCGATCGCCGCCAGCCCATTCACCGACACGACCGCGTCCACGGGTCAGATCTTCTACTACTTCGTGTCCGCAACCGGCGGCTGCGGAACCTCGGCTCTGAGCTCCGGCGACGCGGGCTCAACCGCCGTCGCCGCGGGCGCTCCCTCAGCGGTCGCCGCGACCGAGTCCAACTGCGGAAACGTTCAAGTCTCCTGGACCGCGGGTGCTGCCGCGACGGGATACGAAGTCCTCCGCGCCAGCACGAACACGTTCGCCAACGCGGTCATCATGGGCACGCCATCCGCGAGCCCCTTCACCGACGGCACCGCCGTCCCCGGAACGACCTACTTCTACTGGGTCCGCTCCACCAACGCCTGCGGTGCCTCCGCCGCATCCGGACCCGACTCGGGCCAGCGACTGACCACGCCCGATGCCCCGTCTGCGATTGTCGCCACCGACTCCTCGCTCTGCGACCGCGTGGACATCTCGTGGTCCCCCGTCGCTGGCGCGACCTCCTACACCGTGATCCGCTCCAGTACGAACAACGCCGGCTCCGGCACCGCGATCGGCACGCCCACCGGTGCCTCCTTCGCCGATACCACCGGCTCCGCGGGCACAACCTACTTCTACTTCGTCTCCGCAACAAACCCCTGCGGCAACTCCGCGACCAGCTCCGGCGACCAGGGCACACGCGCCCAGACACCCGCGGCACCCACGGCACTCGCCGCGACCGACAGCACCAACTGCAATCAGATCGACATCTCATGGGCTGCCTCGGCCGGTGCGACAAGCTACGAAGTCTTCCGCGCCGCTTCCGACAGCTCCGCCCTCGCCGTTTCCCTCGGCACCACCACCAACACAGCCTTCGCCGACTCCTCCGCCCCATCCGGCGTCACCCACTTCTACTTCGTCAAGGCCATCAACACCTGCGGCGCGTCCGCCTTCAGCTTCTCCGACAGCGGCACACGCGGCGGCACCCCCGCGGCACCCACCGCTGCTCAGGCCGACCGCACCTCGCTCTGCTCAAACGACCCCGGGTCCATCACGCTCACCGCGATCGGCGCAACCGGCACCACGCGGTGGTACGCCGGCACCTGCGGCGGAACCGAGATCGGCACCGGCCCCTCGCTCCTCCTCGACTCGCCAACCTCAACCACCACCTACTTCGTCCGAAACAGCACCTCCTGCGGCGACTCCGACTGCGCATCTGTGACCGTGACCGTCACCCCCGCCGCCGAGCCTCCCGCTTCGATCGATGTCAGCCGAAACAACCTGTGCGCAGATGATTCCGGGACCATTCAGCTCTCCGCCCTCGGCGGTAGTGGCACCACACTCCGCTGGTACCGCGACTCCTGCAACGGTGTCGCCGTTGGTACTGGCAACCCACTCTCCATCGAATCCCCCCTCAGCACCACCGCCTACTTCGCCCGCTGGGAGAACTCTTGCGGTGCGTCCGACTGCGCATCGGCCACAGTCACCGTCGTTCCCACGCCATCCATCGCGCAGATCACCCTCAGCAACGGCCCCACCTACGCCCTTGGCGACGCACCCCTCGTCACCGTGACGCTCTCCGCCCCGGCTCCCGCGGCAGGCGCAAGCGTGACCCTCTCTAGCCCCGCGTTCAACACAATCGGGCTCTCCGTCCCAGGCGGCGCTCTCTCCGGCAGCGCGTCCGTTACCCTCAACAACTACGGCCTCTCGCTCCAAGCAATCGCGACCGGCGCTTCGTGCGCCTCTGGCTCCGCCGCTTCCACCAACTTCGATGTCATCGGCGGCCCCGTGATCTTTGTCGATCCCGCCGGCAGCGACTCCAACCCCGGCACCTCCGCTGCACAACCCGTGCAGTCGGTTGCCGCGGCCGTCTCGCGCGTCGCCCCCGGCGGCACCATCCTTATCGCTCCCGGCAGCTACACCACTCACGCCACCATCGACCGTTCGGTCTCCATCCTCGGTGACTCCGCTACAACCACAACGCTCACCGGCTCCGCAACCGGTCGCGTTCTCGATATCTCCGCCGGCCACTCCGTCACACTCCGCAACCTCGCCGTCATCAATGGTCAGGCCAGTGGCGATGGCGGCGGCGCCCGAACGGCCGCGGGCTCCTCGCTCACCATCATCGACTGCATCTTCGATGGCAACCTCGCAAGCGGTCGCGGCGGCGCAATCGACGCCAGCGGCGGCCTCGTCGTCTCTGGCTCCACCATCTCCGCCAACCTCGCGCAAACCGGCGGCGGCATCGCCGTAAGCGGCCCGTCCGCAAGCGTCACCAACACGACCGTCAGCAACAACTCCGCCGGCTCCGACGGCGGCGGCCTCTGGCTCGACTGCTCGACCACCGCCCTGATCTCACACTCCACCATCGCGTTCAACTCCGCGACCAGCGGCGGCGGTCTCCACGCCTGCCCCACCGCCGTCGTCCAACTCGCCTCTTCCATCCTCGCCGACAACACCGCGAGCTCCGCTCCCGATGCCGCCGCAGCTCTCGCCTCTCTCGGCACCAACCTGATCGCAAACGCGAGCGGCACTTCAGGCACCGTACCGTCCGACATCCTCGGTCAAAGCGCCCTGCTCCTCCCCCTCGCCGACAACGGCGGCCCCACTCCCACCCACGCCCTCTCCTCCGGCAGCCCGGCCGTCGACGCCGCAGACCCCGGATGCTCCCTCCCCGTTGACCAGCGCGGCATCTCCCGCCCCCTCGACGGGAACTCCGACACCATCGCTCGCTGCGACATCGGCGCCTTCGAACTCAACCCCGCCCAGTGCCCCTGGCAAACCGCCGGCTGCGCGGCGGACTACGACAACTCCGGCGGTGTCGACGGCGACGACGTCATCGCCTTCTTCGCCGAATGGGACATGAACGCCGCCTGCGCCGACGTTGACCTCAGCCAGACCACCGACGGCGACGACGTGATCCTGTTCTTCAGCCTGTGGGACGCTGGCGGCTGCTAAGCCAACTCTTCACCCCCCCTCGCCCGTTCTCCCCAACGCCCCACGCCTCCCCGCGTGGGGCGTCTTTGTTGCTGAAGACCCCGCGAAACCTCCCACGATGTCCCACAGCCAGCCGGTGGAGCCACTCGCGATCCCTCAGTATGCTCCCCGTAACCAATACTCCGCCACGGCATCCCAGACCCGACATGACCATACTCCTCACCGCTATCGCGGCATATCTCCTCCTCGGCGTCGCTTTCGCGATCCCCTTCGCGATCAAGGGCGCGGCGGCGATCGATCCCGTTGCTCGCCATGCAACCTGGGGCTTCCGCCTCCTCGTCATTCCCGCTGCCGCGGCACTCTGGCCGCTGCTCCTCCTCCGCTGGGCTCGCTCACCGGAGGCCCACCCGTGAACCACTCGCAGCGCCGAGCCCACCGCATCCTCTGGCTTCTTCTCACGCCGCTCCTCCTGCTCTGCGTCGTCCTCATCGGAGGCTTCACCCGATGAGCATCGCCTACGCAGCCATCCAGTGGAACCGACACAAACGCATCTACGACCTCATCGCCGCCGGCGGTGTGCTCGCGTTCGTCGCGGCCTTCATCGCCGTTACCCTCGTCGTGCAGGGCGATAAGGCCCCAACCGCGCCCGTGATGCTCCTGCGCGGTCTCGGGCTCTGCGCCATCACCCTCCTTCACCTCATCCTCGCCATCGGCCCTCTCGCACGACTAACTCCGAAGGCCAGCCCCCTGCTCTACAACCGCCGACACCTTGGCGTCCTCACGTTCTTCGTCGCCCTCGGACATGCCGCCCTCTCCACGCTGTACTACGGCTTCTTCGGCGACCGAAACCCCGTGCTCGTGCTCCTCGCCGACAACACCCAGTACACCTCGCTGCAGGGATTCCCCTTCGAGGTCCTGGGTTTCTTTGCACTTCTCATCCTCTTCCTCATGGCCGCGACCAGCCACGATTTCTGGCTCAAGAACCTCGGCCCCCGCGCCTGGAAGTGGCTGCACATGTCTGTCTACGCCGCGTACGCGGCACTCATCTTCCACGTGCTCCTCGGCACCCTTCGCTCCGAGCCAAGCCCCTGGCCGCCGATTCTCCTCGCCACCGGCGTCACACTCATCGGCGGCCTTCACATCATCGCGGCAACGAAGTCCGCTCGCGCCTCCACCGACGCGCTCCGCTCCGCTGCGCCCCCGCAGTGGTTCGACGCCTGCTCGCTCAGTGACATCTCCGACTGCCGCGCCAAGATCATCCACACGCCCACTGGAGAAAGCATCGCCGTCTTCCGCTACGACGGTCGCGTCTCCGCCGTGTCCAACACCTGCGTCCACCAGGGCGGCCCCCTCGGCGAAGGCAAGATCGTCAACGGCTGCATCACCTGCCCCTGGCACGGCTACCAGTACCTGCCCGACTGCGGGCAATCGCCTCCCCCATTCACCGAGAAGATCCCCACGTACGAAGTACGCCTCCGCGGCGAGCGCATCGAGATCAACCCCAACGCCCTTCCACCCGGCACCCCCGTGCCGCCGGCAGTCATCAATGCGGGAGCCCAACAGTGACCCCCGAACCGGACGACTTCTACGTCGGCTACCTGCCGATGCCCCCCGCGTACAAGCGCTCACTTATCGCCATCTGCTGCGTACTCGCCGCGGCCATACTCGCCTCCGCGATCTCGCTCGCCTCCTCGCACCGCGAAGGGGGCGACGGCATCTGGGACACCGGCCACGAAGTCACCCTCACCGGCGACATCTCACATTCCCCCTACCCACACCTCACGTTGAACGACGGCACCACCGTCTTCCTCGTCGAGGTCGGCAAGAAGGGTGCCCAGGAACGCATCCGAGCTCTGGGAGATGGCCTGGGCACATGCCGCGGCTGGGCCATCACGCGCGACGGCCGCCGCATCCTCGAACTCGCGCCCGAGTCCGATGCCGCCGTCATCGAAGCCAAGCCCGCGCACTTCGCACCCCCCCGCGTAAAGCGCGGCGAGGTCACCCTCCAAGGCGAGATCGTCGACTACAAGTGCTACCTCGGCGCCATGAAACCCGGCGACGGCAAAGGACACAAGGCCTGCGCCTCCCTCTGCATCGGCAACGGCATCCCGCCGGTGCTTGTCACCACAGCCAACGGCACGACCGAGTACCTCGTCCTTACCGACGAAACCGGCCGCGGCCCCGTCTCCCAACTCGCCGCGCAGTTCGCCGGTGAACCAGTCGTGGTCACAGGCGAGCGCATGGAACAAGGAGCCACATCGTGGCTCCTCGTCCGTTCCGTTTCTCGTCGCGACCCCTGAAAGGGTCACATCATCTGGCCGCCACCCATCCCCGGGCCCGTGATGCCGCCGGTGATCATCGGCCCCGCACCCGGGGGCCGCTGCGACATCGGAGGACGGGGCATCGGAGGCGGTGTGGGCGACAAGCGTGCCTTGAACACGTACTCCGTCACCTGTCCGCGGACGTCCTCGAGCATCCCCGTGAACATCCGCGAGCCTTCGCGCTTGAACTCGATCCGCGGGTCGTTCTGGCTGAACGCCCGGTAGCTGATCGAGTCGCGAAGCTGGTCCATCGCGTACAAGTGGTTCCGCCACGCCTCGTCCGCGGTCTTGAGCACCACCGTCCGCTCGAACTGCAGCAGTTCCGAGCGCACGATGCTCTCGATCCGCGCCCGGATCTTCCCTTCCCGCTCGTCGGGCTGCAGGAACCGCATCGACTCCGGCAACGACCGACCAAAGCGAGTCTTGAAGTGCGCATCCAACGCGTCGTCGTTCGGGGCCTTCAACGCCTGCTGAATCTCGCTCTCCAGCTTGTTCTCCTTGAAGAACGACCGCGAAGCCGCCATCAGCTCCTCGCGCACCTGGCCCGGCGTCTTCTTGAAGATCTCCATATCCCAGCCGAGCGCGTACCTCGTGTTCGCCCACGAGATCAGCTGCGTCGCCGCGTCCTGACGCGACACCTGCGACATCATCTTGGTCGCCTGCATCGCGAAGTCCACCGGGTACTCGACCTCGCGCTTCTCGTAGGCCTCTTCGACCTTCCGCACCAGCAGGTTCGTCACCGGGTTCGACTCGTCCTCCGGCTCTTCCTTCGTCGCCGCGACGATCTCTTCCGGCGACACCTCGAGGCTGAGCTTCTTCTCGGCCCACTTCGCGAGCTGCTCCGCCCCGTAGTTCGGCACCAGGAACTGCCCAAGCCCGCTCAGATCACACGAGTCAATCGCCGTCGAGGCCGCCTCGGCCAGCATCAGCTCAACACGACGCCGCTCGTCCGCGCCGCCACTGCGAAGATCGTTCACGTTGATCTCGACGTTGAACCGGCTCTTCGCCCAGCGGATCAGCCCCGCGGAGTCGAAGTCCACCGCCTTGTCCACCCCTTCCGCCGGGATGTACTCGCCGAGCGTCACCGAGATCGTCTGCCGCATCTCGTACTTCGCCTCTTCCGCGATGATCTTCTCCATCTCGAACTGCTCGCGCCCGCGCAGCCGATCCGCCGAGATCGAACAATCGAGCTTCGCGCCCGCGAACTCCGCGCAGCTCTGGTACGGATAATCCGAATCCAGATACTCCGCCACCGCGTCGTCCACCGTCGCCGAAATGAACGAGAAGATCAGGCCCTTCACGTCCCGCCCCTCGATCACGCGCTGCCGCATGCCGTAGAAGCTCTGACGCTGGTGCTCCATGATCTCGTCGTACTCCAGCACCGTCTTGCGGTAGTGGAAGTTCCGCTCTTCCACCTTCTTCTGGGCCCGCTCGACGCTCTTGCTCAGCATCGGATGCTCGATCGCATCGCCCTCCTTCATCCCAAGGCTCGCCAGCACCTTCATCGTGGTCTCACCCGAGAACAACCGCATCAGGTCGTCCTCAAGCCCGACGAAGAACCGGCTCGACCCCTTGTCGCCCTGCCGGCCCGCGCGTCCACGCAACTGGTTGTCGATACGCCGCGCCTCGTGACGCTCCGTACCCACAACGTGCAGCCCGCCCATGTCCTCGATGTCCGTGAACCACCGCACCTTGTGCAGCAGGAACCGGCCCGCCAAATCCAACGCCGTCCGCAGCTCGTCCGGTTTCATCCGGTCGATCGCCTTGGGCGACTCCCACGTGTGCTTGTTCGCCCAGTGCCGCAGCAGCTTCAGCTCCAGCTCCGGGAACGCCAGCCCCTCCAGATCCCGCCGGTTCACGCCCAGTTCGTGCGGCGCAATCTTCCGGTAGATCTGCTCCCGCAGCTCCTGGTCCGTCGCGTTCACCGTCAGCGTCGCCGGCGCGATGCTCCGCTTCAGCCAGTGCTCCAGCAGCTGCTCCCGCGTGAACTTGCCCAGCTTGATGTCCGTACCGCGACCCGCCATGTTCGTCGCGATCATCACCGCGCCAAGCTGGCCCGCGTTCTCGACAATGTGCGCCTCGCGGTCGTGCTGCTTCGCGTTGAGCACCGCGTGCTGGATCGAGTGATTCTTCATCAGCAGCTTGCTCAGCGACTCGCTCTTCTCGACGCTCGTCGTACCCACAAGCACCGGCCGCCCCACATCGTGGAACGCCTTGATCTCGTCCGTGATGAACGTCCACTTATCCTTCGCCGTCAGGAACACCATGTCGTCAAAGTCGCGACGCACCACCGGCTTGTTCGTCGGAATCGCCACCACGTCCAGGCCGTAGATGTCGTGGAACTCCTGCGCTTCGGTGTCCGCCGTGCCCGTCATCCCCGCCAGCCTCTTGTACATCTTGAAGAAGTTCTGGATCGTGATCGTCGCGACCGTCTGCGTCTCCTGCTTGATCTTCACCTTCTCCTTGCACTCGATCGCCTGGTGCAAGCCGTCCGACCACTGCCGCCCGATCATCGGTCGGCCCGTGTTCGAGTCCACGATCACGATCCCCGGCTCCCCACGCCCCGTCGACTGGTCCGGGACGCTCATCACCACATAGTCCTTGTCCAGCTCGTACACCGTGTGCGCACGCAGCGACTGCTCCAGCAAGTGCGGCAGATCGATGTTCTCGTCCACGTAGAACGAACCAACCTGCGCAACCCGCTGCGCCTCGCTCACGCCGTCGTGCGTCAGGTGCGTCTGCTTCCGCTCCAGCTTCACCTCGAAGTACTGCGTGTTCCGGTCGCGATCCGCCTCCAGCTTCGGCAACTCCGCCTTCGACTCCGCCAACTGCTTCTGAAGCTCCGGCACCCGCGCCTTGTCCCGCGCCTGCCGGATGTCGCCCTCCAGCCCCTTGATCCGCATCCGGCACTTCTCGACCCGCTCCTCCGCGTCCGTCCACGGCTTCTGCTTCATCACCAGGTGACGCGCAAGCTGATCCGCCAGCTCGTACCGCGGCTCGTTGTCGTGCGCCTGACCCGAAATGATCAGCGGCGTCCTCGCCTCGTCGATCAGAATCGAGTCCACCTCGTCCACCACCGCGAAGTGCCGCTTCTTCTGAACCTGCGACTCCTCGTTGTCCTTCATGTTGTCGCGCAGGTAGTCAAACCCGAACTCGCTCGTCGTCCCGTACACCACATCACACCGGTACATCAGCCGCTTGGTGTCCTCCCCCTGCATGTGCTGCGGGTGAATCGCGCCAACCGTCAGCCCCAGCGCCCGGAAGAACGGGAACGTCCAGTCCCGGTCGCGCTGCACCAGGTAGTCGTTCACCGTCACCACGTGCACCTTTAGCCGCTCGATGCACGCCAGGTACGTCGCCAGCGGCGCGACAATCGTCTTGCCCTCGCCCGTCCGCATCTCCGCGATCTTCCCCTGCGTCAATACCATCCCGCCGATTAACTGCACGTCAAACGGCCGCGCCCGGAACGGCGGACGGCTCTCCGGGTACAACTCCCGAACCGCCTCATAAAACGCCGGCGGAATCTCCACCCGCATCCACCCAGGCACCAAGTCCTGACACCCCAGCCAATCCCCCTTCTCATCCCCGATCGCGTCCGGCGGCGGCGGAACCGCGTCCTGCTTCGGCGTGTACGTCCGCGGCACCAGAATCGGCATCGCATCCGCCTCCGCCTTCACCCGGTCGTACGTCGCCCTCGCCTCCCCCTTCAGCCCGCTCGGGTCAAAACCCAGCTTCGAGTTGAAAACGCTCCGGATCCCCACCGAGCGATCCATCGCCTCCCGAGCGACCGCAAACGACTCCACCATCAGGTCGTCCGCCTTCGTCCCCTTGTCCAGCCGCGCGCGAAACTCAACCAGCTTCCCACGCAGCTGCTCGTCCGTCAGCGTCCTCAACCCGCTCTCCAGCGCGTTGATCGCCTGAACCCGCTGCGTGTACTTCTTCACGAACCGATCGTTCCGCGTACCAATGATCCGGTTCAAAATCGGCCCGATGATCGGAATGCCCTGCTCTGCCATGTCCGTTGTCCTGTTTCATGCCGACGCGCCGACTTCGCGACGCGCGGTCTTCACGCCCCGGCCTCTTTCGCCGTGGCTTCATCATCACGTGTGTGTTCTTTAACGCCTACGCCCGACGCTCAACTCCAGCGTCAGACCACCGGCGGTGGCATCGACAGCAGCCGCTCCGCAAGCAGCCGCATCTCCGCAGCCTCGTACCCGCTCTCCAGCTTCGCAACGCCACGCTCCCGCAGCCCCGCCAGCCGCCGCTCGGCCGCCGATGGAACCACCCGCGTCCGCGCCGCCATCCGACGCTGCTGCCACTCAATCCGCTCCACCACCGCACGACAGCCGACCCGCTCCCCACCACGCTCCCCCCGCGGATCCGCCTGCCCCACCTCGCCAAACGACGCCTTCCACGCGAACGCCACCACCATCAACAGCGCAAGGCTGTTCCACAGCGTCAGGTTCGAGTTGAGGGCGCGTCGGCACGTCATACGAGGGCGATATGCTAGGAAGATCGGCCTCCCCGCGTCCTCTCAGTGACCATTCTCAAACTTCCCCTCCAATTCCTAACACTACCCTCACACCACTCGCCCACCGAACCTCTCCCCACCCGCCCGAGTACAGTCCCCATCCCCATGAAGCTCATCCTCGTCAACCCCCGCGGCTTCTGCGCCGGCGTCCGCATGGCCATCGACGTCGTTGACCAGGTCGTCGAACTCTTCCCCAACACCCCCATCTACGTCTACCACGAAATCGTCCACAACAAACACGTCGTCGCCCGCTTCGTCGACCGGGGCGTCCGCTTCGTCGACGACCTCGACCTCGTCCCCGAAGGCGAGATCGTCGTCTTCTCCGCCCACGGCGTCAGCCCCGCGGTCCGCGACCACGCCCGCCGCCGCCGCCTCACCGCCATCGACGCCACCTGCCCCCTCGTCACCAAAGTCCACTCCGAAGCCATCCGCTACGCCCGCCAGGGATACCAGATCCTCCTCGTCGGTCACCACGACCACCAAGAGATCGTCGGCACCGCCGGCGAAGCCCCCGACGCCACCCAAGTCGTCGAGTCCCCCGCCGACATCCCCAGCCTCTCCATCCGCGACCCCGACCGTCTCGTCTACCTCACCCAGACCACCCTCTCCACCGACGACGCCGATGTCATCATCCGCGCCCTCAAGACCGCCTTCCCCAACATCAAAGAACCACCCAGCAGCGACATCTGCTACGCCACCACGAACCGCCAGCACGCCGTCCGCGAAATCGCCCCCGAGTGCGACCTCGTCATCGTTGTCGGCAGTCGCAACAGCAGCAATAGCGTCCGCCTCACCGAAATCGCCGCCAACGTCGGCTCCCGCGCAGTCCGCGTCGACGACCTCTCCGAGATCGACTTCGCCTGGTTTCCCACCGGCAACGAAACCGTCCTTCTCACCGCCGGCGCCTCCGCGCCCGAAGACCTCGTCGCCTCCATCTGCCGCGCGCTCCTCACCCGCTTCGGCGGAACCATCGAGCAACGAGCGATCTTCGAAGAAGATGTCGAGTTCGGTCTGCCTGTCACCCTCAAGCGCATGATGCGCGACCGGGGAATCAACCCCGACGGTCGCTCCATCCGCGTCTCCGCCCCAATCATCACCCAAGACCTGTACGGCGCAACCCCCTTGACCCGAAACGGCCAGGCGCTCTGACCACACAACCAACATGAAGCACCCCACCAACCATTTCTTCGCCCACACCCCCGAGTCCCTCTCCGAGTGGTGCGACCGCGCCAACATGCCGGCCTTCCGCTCCAAGCAGATCCTCGAATGGGTCTACCAGAAAGGTGTCGCCGACCCGGAGAAGATGACCAACCTCTCCAAGCTCGACCGCGACCGCCTCGCCGCGGGCATGACGTTCCTCTCCGGCAACGCCATCGCCCATCAGATCGCCAGCGATGGCACGCAAAAGCTCCTCATCGAATGGCAGGACGGCGACGCCCCAACCCCCGCCGCCACTCCCAGCGACACCCCGGCCCACAACCCCCTCAAGCTCCCCCTCCTCAACGTCACCCAGTCCGCCGGTGATTCCACCCGCCAGACCGAGTGCGTCATGATCCCCTCCCAGGACCAGGAAGATCGCGACGAACCCTCACGCCGCACCGCCTGCATCAGCTCGCAGATCGGCTGCCCCGTCGGCTGCCGCTTCTGTGCCTCAGGTATCGGCGGCCTCGACGGAAACCTCTCCGCCGGCCGAATCGTCGAACAAGTCTGGCGCCTCGGCCAACTCCCCGGCGTCCGCCGAATCACCAACGTCGTCTTCATGGGCATGGGCGAACCCCTCAGCAACCTCACAGCCGTCGTCCCCGCCATCCGCTCCATCACCTCGCTCTGGGGCCTGGGCATCTCCGCCCGCAAGATCACCGTCTCCACCGTCGGCCTCCCCAAGGCCATCGAGAAACTCGCCGAACAACTCGACCTCCCCATCACCCTCGCCCTCTCCCTCCACGCCCCCAACGACGAGATCCGCCGCAAGCTCATCCCCTGGGCCGAATACACCACCATCAAGGATCTCCTCGCCGCCTGCCAACGCTGGTTCCTCAAAACCGGCCGCGAAATCACCCTCGAATACACCATCCTCAAAGGCGTCAACGACTCCCCCGCAAACGCCCTCGAACTCTCCCAGGTCGCCAAGACCCTCCGCGCCAACGTCAACCTCATCCGCTACAACGAAGTCCAGGGCATGCCCTTCGAACGCCCCAAGTCCGCCGACGTCCTCGCCTTCCAGGAAATCCTCCGCGAGAAGAACATCAACGTGCACATCCGCGCCAGCCGCGGCAGAGACATCGCCGCCGCCTGCGGCCAGCTCCGCCACGAACGCGCCTCCGCCGGGAGCGAAAACTGATGCCGGTCGGCGAGACTCCCCCCGCCGCCTTCCAGCCCTACTCCCTCGCGCACGCCATCACCTTCGCGCTCTGCATCTCATTCATCGTCGCCCTCACGCTCCTCGGCCGCGCCGCCCTCGCTCGCGACCAGGAACGCCGCGTCGTCCTCCCCTGGGCCATCTTCTCCTTCGCCATCAACATCTGGTCCTGGATCTACTGGTTTAACCCCGCCCACTTCGACCTCCGAAAGTCCATGCCCCTCGAACTCTGCGACATGGCCTGCCTCGTCGCGCCCATCTCGCTGCTCTCCTCCCGCCGCGTCTTCTCCTCCCTCATCTTCTTCTGGGGCATCGGCCTCTCCACCCAGGCCTTCTTCACCCCCACCGTCACCGTCCCCATCGCCACCCAACGCTGGTGGCTCTTCTGGCTCCTCCACCTCGTCATCATCGCAACCGCCGTCTACCAGTTCACCGTCCGAAAGTTCCGCCCCACCCTCAAAGACACCCTCACCACCATCGCCCTCACCGCCTCCTGGGTCGCGGGCGCCTTCATCCTCAACATCTTCCTCGGCTCCAACTACGGCTACGTCGGCAACGTGAAAACCGACCGCCCCACCTTCGTCGATCTCCTCGGTGACTGGCCCGCCCGCGCTTTCCTCCTCTGCGCAGTCGTCATCGCCCTCTTCTTCGTCATGTGGGCCGTCTTCCGCTCCCGCCGCCCTTCCTGATATATTCCCACCATGATCTGGCTCTGCCTCGCGCTCATCCCCATCGCGGCAATGGTCTCTTGGCCCGTCGCCGCCCTGGTGATCCGCGCAAGCCACCGCCTCGGTGCCATCGACACCGAGCCCCTCCCCGGCCAGATCAAAATGGCCCGCCGCAAAATCCCCAACACCGGCGGCATCGCCATCTTCGCCGGCTTCATCGCCCCCCTCACCCTCATCCTGCTTCTTCTCCCCGGCGCCAACGCCACGCCATCCGACTCCTCCCTCATCCCAACCGACGCCATCGAGCAACTCCCCGACCTCGCCGCCCGCATCCCCAGCGCGCTCTGGCTCATCGCCTGCACCACCGCCCTCCACCTCCTCGGCCTCATCGACGACCGCCGCCCCCTCGGCCCCTTCATCAAGCTCGCGCTCATGGCCGCCATCTCCATCGCCTTCATCCTCGGCACCAACAGCCGCCTCCTCACCCTCCTCGACCCCATCGCCGGTGGCCCCTGGCTCTCCATCGCCCTCACCACACTCTGGATCCTCGTCGTCACCAACGCCATGAACTTCATGGACAACATGGACGGCCTCTCCGGTGGTGTCGCCGCAATCTGCGCCGGTTGCTTCGCCGCAACCGCCGCCATGCACCACCACTGGTTCGTCGCCTCCTGCTTCACCCTCCTCGCCGGCTCACTTCTCGGCTTCCTCCGCTTCAACTTCCCGCCCGCCAAGCTCTTCATGGGCGACGGCGGCTCCCTCGTCATCGGCTTCCTCCTCGCCGCCCTCGCCGTCCGAATCTCCTACATCCAACCCTCCACCACCACCGTCCCCTGGCACGCCCTCCTCACACCCCTCGCCATCCTCGCCGTCCCCCTCTACGACTTCGTCTCCGTCACCATCGTCCGACTCTCCCAACGAAAGTCCCCCTTCGTCGGTGACCTCAACCACTTCTCACACCGCCTCGTCCGCCGCGGCCTCACCAAACGCGCCGCCGTCGTCGTCATCTACGGCTTCACCGCCACCACCGGCCTCTCCGGCGTTCTCCTCAGCCACCTCAACTCCTGGCAGGCCACCCTCGCCGCAACCCAAGTCCTCGTCATGCTCCTCGTCGTCGCCGTCTTCGAGTACTCCGCCGCCACCGCCCCCGATTCCGAAGCAGGCAAACTCTGACCACCCCCGCCCCCACTCCCGCGCCCTCCCCCAGCCGCGCCACACTCCCACTCGCGGGACTCCTCGTCGCGCTCGTCCTCACCCGCGCCCAGTCCTCCTTCGACAACTTCCCCTTCTGGTCCGGTGACCCGTCCCTCATCGAAACCCCCGTCATCGCCATCACCCCAGCCCTCGCCCTCGTCCTCGACCTCCTCACCCTCCTCACCTCCGCCCTGCTCTGCCTCTCTCTCCCTCCAACCTCCCGCCCCGGCCCACTCCTCTCCAGCCTCTTCCTCACCGGCGCACTCGCCGCCACCGCACGCCCACTCCTCAGCCCCGCCGCCTCCCTCGAAGACCTCGTCATCGGCGCCCACTGGACCTCCGCCTTCGCCGCCGCGCTCGCCCTCCACGCCGCCTCCTCCCTCCCCACCCTCCGCCGCTTCGCCCTCGCCTGCCTCACCGCCGGCATCGCCGCCGTCTGCGCCAAGGCCGCCATCCAAGTCCTCGTCGAACACCCCTCCTCCGTCCGTCTCTTCCTCGCCACCAAATCCCAGGTCTTCGACGCCCAAGGCTGGACCCCCGACTCCCCGATGGCCCGCGCCTACGAACGCCGAATCCTCCAGGCCGACGCCACCGCCTGGTTCGGCATCTCCAACATCCTCGCCACCTTCGCCGCCGCCGGCACCGTCCTCTCCTCCGGCCTCATCCTCGCCGCCCTCCGCCGCGACAACCGCCAGCTCCTCCTCCCCCTCCACTGGACCGGCCTCGCCCTCGCCGCCCTCGCCTCCATCTCCACCCTCGCCATGACCCGCTCCAAGGGCGGCTTCGTCGCCGCGGCCATCGGCGTCGCCACCCTCCTCACCATCACCGCCCTCCGCCGCCTCGCCCCCAAACTCCTCACGCCCCTCTCCTCCCTACTCCCCGCCCTCACCATCGCCGCCTGCCTCGCCGCCATCGCCCTCCGTGGCCTCATCGGCGACCGCCTCTCCGAACTCAGCCTCCTCTTCCGCTCCTTCTACCTCGCCGCCGCCACCCGCATCTTCGCCGCCAACCCCCTCGGCGTCGGCCCCTCCGGCTTCAAGGATGCCTACGTCCTCCTCAAAAACCCCCTCTCCCCAGAAGACGTCGCAAGCCCCCACTCCATCTTCTTCGACTGGCTCTGCTGCCTCGGCATCTTCGGCCTCGCCTGGTCCGCCCTCTGGTTCCGCTGGATCTCCCGCGCCGCCCGCGACACCCCCACCGAACTCCCCACCGAGGCCACTCCAAACTCCCCCACCGACGAACGCTCGCTCGCCCGCCTCACCTTCATCACCCTCGCGATCCCCGCCCTCATCGGCGCCGCCCTCGAACGCGCCGCCGCCACCCCCGAGGGCCTCGCCGTCCGCTTCGCCTCCATCTTCCTCGGCACCCTCATCGCCGTCGGCCTCTCCCGTGCCCTCTCCCTCCGCTCCGTCGCCGCCGCAACCCTCGCCACCGCCTGCACCCTCGCCGCCCACGCCCAGATCGAACTCACCCCCTCCGCCCCCTCCGCCTGCGCCTGGTTCCTCGCCCTCTGCGCCACCCTCGGCCCCTGCCCGCAACCAATCTCAGCCACGTCTGCATCGCCCCACCGCCTCCGCATTTTCGCTTTTCGCTTTTCGCTTTTCGCTTTCCTCCCCCCCGCCGCCCTCCTCGCCCTCCAGGCCCCCGCCGTCTTCCGCTGGCAGTCATCCCTCACTCAGGCCGCCGCAGTCGTCGAACCACTCCCCCAAATCAAGGCCCGCCGCGACGCACTCGCCGCCGGTCGCCCCGCCCTCCCCGGCGACACCCCCGCCAAGCTCTACGCCGACCTCGAAGGCATGCTCCAGTTCAAACCCCGCTCCACCCCCAACCTCCCCGCCGCCATCGACGCCGACATCCTCGAGATCCGCCGCCAAACCCTCACCCTCGCCCGCCCCCTCCTCAAAAAGGCCTTCGCCGCCGCCCCCACCCACTTCGAAACCCTCCGCGCCCTCAGCCGCCTCGACCTCGAAATCCACGCCATCGCCACCCCGCCCGGCTCCCCCTTCCCCGCCAACGCCGGCGAACAGGCAGCCGTCGAGATCCTCGCCGCCGCCTCCAATCGCTCCACCGCCTGG
>JBIKMF010000492.1:0-2732 GCA_044359425.1 Phycisphaerales bacterium | reverse complement strand
GGCCAACAGGAAGAGCATGCGGTTCCTTTCGAACGTCCGTCGCCTCAAGGGGCTATGGAGGGTCGAAACTCTAGGATCCCCGATTCCAATCGTCACCCCCTCCACACCCCTTCGCGGGGTAGGGGCTTAGGACTTCGTCTTCGCCGAGTGCGCGGCGGCCTTGCAGATCGCCAGGAAGTCGCCGGAGTTCAGGGATGCCCCGCCCACGAGGCCGCCGTCGACTTCGCTCTCGCTGAAGATCTCGGCCGCGTTTCCGGGCTTGAGGCTGCCTCCGTACTGAATCCGAACGCGGTTGGCTCGTTCGGCGCCGTAGAGGCGGGTCAGGAACCCCCGGATCTGCGTGTGGGCGTCCTGGGCGTCCTGAGGGGTGGCTGTCTTTCCGGTGCCGATGGCCCAGACGGGCTCGTAGGCGATGGTGAGGCGCTCGACCCAATCACCGGGGACGTCGGCGAGGCCGGTCTTGAGCTGGCGGGCGCAGACGATGTCCTGGTGACCGGCGATGCGCTCCTCAAGGGTCTCGCCGATGCAGAGGATGGCCTCGAGCCCGGCTTCGAGGACCGCGCGGAGCTTCGCGTTGACGGTTTCGTCCTTCTCACCGAGCACGTGGCGGCGTTCGGAGTGGCCACACAGCACGACCTGCACACCGCAGTCTTTCAGCATGGCGATGGAGACTTCGCCGGTGTAGGCACCGTCGGCCTGGTGGTAGACGTCTTGTGCGCCGAGCTTCACCGACGAGCCCCGGTCGCGGAGCACGGCCCGAACGAGGAGGAGGTAGGGGAACGGGGGGAAGACGGCCACGTCGACGCCGTCGACATGGAGGAGTCCATCCACCACGCCCCGGGCCAGTTCCGCACCGGAGGTGCGGTTGGTGGTCATCTTCCAGTTGCCGCCGACGAAGGGTTTGCGATCGGGCATAGTGCGACAGCATAGGTTCGGCGGATTCGTGTCGGGAGGGGCGCGCGGTGTTGTCGTCACCGCAACAATCAGGGATGGTCACTCTCCACCAGCCGACGGGCCAGATGCTCCGGTCTTCGCTCATCGAGACCCCGTTGGGCCCGGTGCGAGCCATCTCGGACGGGCTCGGAATCCGTCTGCTTGAGTTCGACAATGAGCGACGCGTGGCGACGCAGATGAGGGCGATGCACAAGTACGACGCGCGGGAGGTTGAATCCGGGACGGACCGGGTTCTCGATCAGCTTGAGGCAGAACTCCGGCGGTACTTCGCCGGGAGTTTGCGGGAGTTCACGGTCCCGCTGGCGGCACCGGGGACTGGGTTTCAGGAGAGCGTGTGGCGGGTTCTCCGTGGGATTCCCTACGGGCGCACGTGGTCGTACGCGCAGGTGGCGGAGGCGATCGGTCGGCCGACGGCGGTTCGGGCTGTGGCCCGGGCGAACGGGGATAACCGGGTGGCGATCATCATCCCGTGTCACCGGGTGATCGGGTCGGACGGCTCGATGACCGGGTACGCCGCGGGGATTCAGCGCAAGCAGTGGCTTCTGGCGCACGAACGTGGGGAGCCGGTCAATGGGTTGTGGGCCGTGGGCGCGTGAGGCTCAGGCGAGGCGGCGGGAGAGGTCTTCGACCCGGGGTTCCCAGTCGTCGAGCTGCTCGGCTTCTTCCCACAGATCCCGGAGTTCGGAGGACTTGTGGATCGCTCCGACCGCCTTGCGAGCGGCGGCGAGGAGATCGGCGGCGGGGGCCGGACGGCCCCGGACCCAGTCGGTCAGTTCTTCGGGAAGTTCCGCGGATGGCTTGCCGTTCAGCGCGGCAACGACTTCGGCGGCGGCGAGGGCGAAGCTGCACAGGTCGGCTTCGAGGTAATCGTCGACGGCTTCCTGAACGCGGACGAAGGCCTCGGGGATCAGTTCCTCACCGATGTCGATGAGGTCAGCGGTCCAGTCCAGTGCGTCGTCGTTCTCAAAGGTGCCGAAACCCCAAGCGCCCATGGTTGATTCCTTCAAAGTGGCGAGGCAAGCCCGGACTGTGTGAGGCCGGGCAAAGGTCAGCGGGGGGCGTGCCCCCCGAGACAGGAGTGTAACTGGATCGCCGGTGTCGCGGGATCCGGGATGTTCAGACGCGAGGCCCCGCCGCGCGAACCGCGTCGGGCATGTCGAAGGTCTTGTCGTTCTCGCGGAAGAGCTTGGCGAGTTTGGTCGCCTGGGCGTCGTACGCGGAACCATCCTTCCAGGTGTTGCGGGGCTGAAGGACCTCGGAGGGTACCCCCGGGACGGCCGCGGGCAATGGGAGACCGAAGATCGGATCGGGTTTGAAGTCGGCTTTTGCGAGGGTGCCGTCGAGAATGGCGGTGACAAAGGCACGGGTGTAGGCGAGTTTGAAGCGGTTTCCGACGCCGTAAGGCCCGCCGGTCCAGCCGGTGTTGAGGAGCCAGACGTTCGTGCCGTGTTTTTTGATTTTTTCGGCCAACTGATGGGCGTAGGTGACAGGAGGGCGGGGGAGGAAGACGCCGCCGAAGCAGGGGGAGAAGTTGGGTTGGGGCTCGGTGACCCCGGCTTCCGTACCGGCCAGCTTGCTGGTGTAGCCGTTGATGAAGTAGTACATCGCCTGCTCGGGCGTGAGCTTGCTGACGGGGGGCATGACCCCGTAAGCGTCGGCGGTGAGGAAGATGATGTTCTTCGGGTGGCCGCAGACGGAGGGGATCACCGCACCTTCGATGAAATCGACGGGGTAGGTGACGCGGGTGTTCTCGGTGAGCTTCGAGCTGTCGTAGTCGG
>JBIKMF010000491.1:0-2734 GCA_044359425.1 Phycisphaerales bacterium | reverse complement strand
TGCTTCCAGGACTGCTTCATGGGCCGCAGCATCACCATGTGCCAGATCGGCGACGGACCGGACTACCGGCAGGGGATCCCCCTCTCGACGCTGGTGGACTACATGCCGTTCTGGGAGCCCGCGATGGCGGAGCGCATGGGCCCCGGCATGCACGGCAAGAAGCGGTACATCGACATGGCCGTGAAGCACCTCGAGCAGTACATCCACCGGTACCCGGGCCAGCACGCGTGCTTCATCTTCGAGATGTGCCAGGGCGAGGGCGGGTTCAAGATCGGCGACCGTGACTACATCAAGGCCCTCATGGACGTCTGCAAGGCCCACCGGATCGCGGTGTGGGACGACGAGATTCAGACCTTCGGGCGACTGCCCCGCATGTTCGCGTACGAGCACTTCGATCTCGGTGAGTACGTCGACGTCTTCTGCGTCGGCAAGATGACCCAGGCCTGCGCCACCATGTACACCGAGGAGTACAACCCCAAGGCGGGGCTGCTCAGCGGCACGTTCACCGGCGAGGGTGTCTCGTTCCGCTCGGGCATCAAGGTCATCGAGATGCTCCGGGATGGGAACTTCTACGGAGAGTCTGGCGAGTTCGCGAAGCACCACGCCCTCTTCCGTCAGCACGCCGCGGCATTGATCGCCAAGCACCCCGAGTGGTTCCCGCCGGTGGAGTCGCTCGGGAGCGAGGGGCTGGTCGGCGGCGCGGGCGGGATGATGCGGATCGCGCCCTTCGGCGGGGACAAGACCAAGATCCAGAACGCCTGCAAGGCCTGCTTTGAGGAAGGCGTGATCCTGTTCTACTGCGGCCACGGGCCGTACCACCTACGGATGCTGCCCCCCCTTCCGGTGATGAAGGAGGGCGATTGGCCCCGGGTCTTCGCGTGCATCGAACGCGGTCTGGCGAAGGTCAAGTGACCCGGCCGTGGGGGGCCGGAAGTCAGAAATGTGAACTCCGGGTGGCGGAACGGGCGATCTTCGGTATCCTGTGGGCGCGGCGGTTCTCGTCGCGCCGGTTGTTGCCTGTGCCGAATCGGAGGTTCACATGCCGTGTGCTCGCCGGGCGTTTACGCTCATTGAACTCCTCGTGGTCATCGCGATCATCGCGCTGCTGATCGGGATCCTCCTGCCGAGCCTGGGCAAGGCGAGGGAGACGTCGCGCTCGGTGAAGGAACTCGCGTCCATCTCGCAGCTCGCGAAGATCACGGCGACGTACTCGCGGGACTACCGGGAGGAGCTGATTCCGGTGCGGATCCCGAAGTACTGGATCTGGTGGCAGGTGTGCGACAAGTCCATGTACCCGGCCGACCCCGCCGACCCGCGCACGTCGCGTATCACTCGTGAGTCGATGCGCACGTGGGTCTGGCGCCTCGCGGGGTACTCGGGTGTGAACGTCGACGGCCAGTTGATCGCGAACAAGGCGGAGATGGAGACGCTCTGGTCGAGAGGGTTCACGGGCCGGACGCCCGACGCGAATGGTCTTGTGAGCTATCCGGACAACTCGTACGTCGGGGGCGTGTCGGAGCATCCGTCGTTCGGGATCAACGGCGTGTTCGTGGGCGGAGATACGAATCACGGAGCATTCAAGCAGCACGCGCAGACCAAGTGCGGCTTTGATTCGGTCGTCGGCGGCCGGAATCCGCGCTCCATGGGCGGGATGTTCTACCTCTCAAAGGCGAGCGACGCGAGGTTCCCCGCGGAGCTGATCACGTTCGCGGGCTCGCGGGCGGGTGACGTGTCCGGGACCGGTTTCCACAGCAACGGCATGAACCCGGCGGACTCTCTTACGATGAAGCGCGACGGCTTCTACAAGGTGCTGCCGCCCACATCGATCCCGAGCTCGGACCCGGACCACGGGGGAACGCTCAACACCACGCGCGGCTGGGCGATCAACGCGCCGGACACCTTTGATCCTCGTCTTCCGCAGAGTACCTGGGGCTACCTGAACCCGCGGTACTTCAAGACGGTCGCCACCACGCTGCTCGATTGCAGCGCGAGGCGGATGACGATCCCGCAGCTCAAGAACATGCGGCACTGGGACAACTTCGCCACCGAGAACATCAACCCGACGACCGGCGTGTACACCTGGCGGGCCCGCTGAGCCGCGTCACTCGGCCGCGGGCTTGGGTTCTTCGCGCTTGCGGCGGCGGCCCCGTTCGGCGACTTCCGGTTCCATCGGTACTTCACGGGCTTCCTGCTCGGCACGCTGGGCCGCGTCCACGGCGACCTCTTCTTCGGTCCGCAGCCGGATCATGATGCCGGCGGTTTCGTCCTGCCGGAACGAGATTGTGCGGCGGCGGCAGAGTTCGAGCATCGCCAGGAAAAGGCCGACCATTTCGCTCCGCGTGCGGCCGTTGAACAGGCCGATGAACGGCAGTTCGGCCTTGCCGCTCTCGACCGCGACCGCGTCTCGCTTCAGCCGGTCGACGATGTCTTCCGCGTGCAGCTCGATGGGCGTGTCGTCGTACTGAACCTGGTGTTCGCCGAGGCGCTCGAAGTTCACCGACTCGGCGATCCGCTGGAAGGCCTCGAAGAGGTCGATCAGCTCAAGGTCGTGGATGTCCATCTCCGGCGCCGAATCGATGGCGGCCTGGATTGCGGAGTTCTCGATGCCCGCGCGTCCGACGCCGAAGCGGCTGCGCCACTCGTCGGCCCGGTGCTCGAGGGCGGTCGCGGCGTCGCGGTACTTCTTGTACGCGAGCAGTTGCCGGACCAGTTCCGCACGCGGGTCTGCCACCGG
>JBIKMF010000490.1:0-2736 GCA_044359425.1 Phycisphaerales bacterium | reverse complement strand
AGCCGGCGTCGACGACGTAGATGATGCCTTCGGGATCAACGGCGAGGTGCTTGGGGCGGGCGAAGCCGCCGGCGTGATCGCCCTGTTCGCCGAGGGAACCGAGGAACTTGCCATCGGACGAGAACTTCTGCACCTTGCAGCGCATCATGTCGGCGACGTAGATGTTTCCGGCCTTGTCGAGGCTGATGCCGACGGGGAGGCGGAACTGGCCGTCCTCATCGCCGACGGTGCCGATGGCGCCGAGTTCCTTGCCGGATTCACGATCGATGACGAGGACCTGCTGGCGGGCGATGTCGGCGACGTAGAGCTTGTTCCCCGCGAGGGCAAGAGAGGATGGCTTGAGCTTGGGGATCGTCATGGCGCGGACGAAGCGTTCGTTGCGATCGAAGACAAAGATCGCGGCGTGGACGCCGTCGGCGACGTAGGCGGATCCGTCGTCTCCGAGCGCGACGGCGACGGGGCGTTCGAGCCGGTTGACACCGGTGACCCCGACGAGGCGGGTCTGCTTCTTCGCGAGATCAAGGACGACGAGGGCCTTGGCGCGGATGTCGCAGACGTAGATCTTGCCGTCGCGCATGGCGACGCCGTAGGGCTTGTTGACGTACGCGGTCTTGACGGAGTCCTTGCCGAAGACGATGCGTTCGAGGTCGGAGGACTCGGTGGGAGCGACATCTTCGCTGGAGCTGAAGGAGCCGAGGTACTGGATGCGGGGCTCGTCGGGGGCGAGGGGCCAGAAGGCGTATGAGCCGGTTGGCTTCGCGGCGGCGGCCTTGGCACCGCCGGAGTTGGAGGAAGCGCAGCCGGCGACGAGCATGAGCGAGGCGGCGGCGAGGGAGGCGGAAAGGACCAGACGTGTTGCAAGGTTGGTATTCATGGTGGCTCCGTGTGTGTCAGCGTTGAGAACGGTGCAAATCCGGTGCCATGTATGGAGGAGAGCGGAGCCGCATCGGGGATGCGGCGGCGCGGGACGAAAAAGAACTCCGGGCACCGCAGAGGGTGCCCGGAGTAAGGGATCAAGCCATCAGCATCGGACCGAACAGATGAGCCTTACTTGATATGGCAAGTGAGGCAGAGGTGGCTGGACGCGTTGCTGAAGTACAGCATGTGGCTGAAGTTGCCGGCGTTGTGCACGTTGTGGCACGTACGGCAACCGACGACGTACTGCGAGGCACCGGCGGAGTCAACCCACTCCTTGAGGCGGAGGCTTCCCCACGCGCTCACCACCCTGTGCTCGGCGTTCTGCGGGTTAAAGCGGGTGCTGGTCGTGGTCGGATAGATCGCGTCTTTGCCGATCGGGTGATCGTTGGTGAGGTCGGTGCCGACGCTTGCGCCACCGTTGATGAAGTTGGTACCGGTGGTGCCGCCGAAGCTATCGAGGGCGACGGTACCGTCGTGGCAGGACATGCACAGGCGGCTCTCGCGGTCGAGGTCGGCCGAGGTGCCCGCTTCACCCTCGAACAAGGTGTACGTGGCGGTCGAGAGGGTGTGGTTCCACAGGCGACCGGCTTCGACGTTGGCGAAGTGCGGGGTGTGGCACGGCCGGCAGATTTCGCCACCCGACCAGGCGTAGCTGCTGAAATCGTGAGCCGAGTTGGTGATCTGGGCGTTCGCGGCTCCGCACGCGGCGGCAAGAGCGAGAGTCCCAACGAGGAGCTTGGAGCGTGTCATTTTCTTCCTCAACTTTCTTGGCGGCCGGGTCTTGGGTCCGCCCAGGGTTCACCGGCCGATGACTGATGGCATATCTCTTATGGCAACTGCCGTGCCAGTCGTTCGGCGAGGAAAAACCCTGTTCCTGCTCTAAAAACGCGGTTTGCCGACTGTTCCGTTCCCGCAACTGGGAGGGAGTGTGCGGGTCCGATCCTCACGACGGGAAGAGAACCCGCGTGTGCGGGGAACGCGGGCGGGGGAAGAAACCCGATCAGGACGTTGGCGGAGGTGGGACTTATGACGAAACTGGTGGACGGATGTGCGCGCCCGGTGGCGGGAATCAGCCTGACGGTTTTGGCACTGAGTGCCGCGTGGGCGGCGTTTGGGCTGGATCACGGTGAGGTTGAGTATGCGGGCACCGCGAGCGCGGGGCTGGTGGCGACCAGCGAGCGGGTCGCGGACCCTCAGAGTTGCTCCGCGTGCCACCGGTTTGAGGGAGTCCACAGCCACCCGGTCAACATCAGGGCCTTGGAGGTACCGGGGAGTTCGCTGCCGTTGCAGGACGGGCGACTGACGTGCTTGACGTGCCATGATGCGGGTGTGGATCACGCGACGGCGCGGGCGCCGGTGGGAATACGGGGCGGGTCGGCCGCGGCGTTGTGCGTGACGTGTCACAGCGGGGGCGAAGGGGGCACGAAGGCGATGCACGCGGCGGCGATCGGGCGGGCGCACCTTTCTCACAAACGGGAAAAGGGCTCTCACGCGTTTGGCGGGCTGGATGCGGAGAGCGCGATGTGCGTGAGTTGTCACGACGGAGCCTCGGCGAAGGAGGCGGGATCGCACTCGGTGCGGATGATGTCGAGCGAGTTGCTGGCGGACCATCCGATCGGGGTCCAGCTGCGGGCAACGGAGCGGACGCGCGGCGGCGACTTTGGGATCGCGAGCGCGGGGAGTATTGACCGCAGGATCAGGTTGTTTGATGGGAACCTGGGGTGCGGGTCGTGCCACAGCGCGTACTCGAAGGAGCCGCACCTTCTGGTGATGAACAACCGGGGCAGCAAGCTGTGCCTGAGTTGCCATACGCAGTAG
>JBIKMF010000489.1:0-2737 GCA_044359425.1 Phycisphaerales bacterium | reverse complement strand
ATGACGGCTCAGCACGCCACGCACGTCTCCCCGCGGGTCGCCACCCCCGCGAGACGCCCCGGCTGGAAAGCCGGAGCTACGTGCCGCGGCATCTACGCGCAGCCCGCGAGTTGGCGGAGGTTCTGTGCGGGGGTGGTGCGGGGTGGGCGTGTGGTGCCGGTGGGGAGGGGCATGCAGGGGAGCATCGGCGGAAGCATGGAGGGGGGCATGGAGGGAGAGGGGCACGAGCCGGAGAGAGGCTCGGGGGTTGTCGGGACTGGCGCGGGCAGGGGTGATGCTGCCGCGGCGTGGCGGGAGTGGGTGCGTGTGGCGGGCGGGGGGAAGTAGAGTTTGCGGAGGAGATCGGCGGCGCGGCGGGCGGCGTCGAGGTCGCGGCGGCGGCGGTCGACATCGGCGGGCGCGGGGTTGGCGGGGAGTTTGGGGAGTCCGTCGAGATCGCGGAGGATCTGCTCGACGGCGCCACCGGCGACGATGGGCAGGCGTTGGCGGGTGAAGCGTTCGATGGCGTCGACGTACTGCGCGACCTCGGGTTGGGCGACGTAGTCGAGGAGGGTCTGGACGGGGACGCCGAGGGCGTCGGCGATTGCCGCGGGACTGCGGTGGGCGTCGATGTAATGGCGGAGGAACTGATCGAGGTCGATGACGGGGAAGTGATGTTCGATTGGGTTGTTCATGCGGACAAGTTATGAAGAAGCGGGAGCGGATCAAGTGGGGAGCGAGGGGTAGTTTTGGCCCACTGACAGCAGTATGTCAGTTTGCGGGGGCGAGTCAGGGGGTTTTGTGGGGATGATCCCTATGATCGCAAGCCGAAGACGTGGGTCGGCACCGATCGCGCGTACGTCGAGTGAGGCAGGCGTAGGACTCGGGGTGCTGACGTTGGCGTTACGCCCCGACCACCGCTCGCCGCGCTTCGACCAGTTCGCGGCAGCGTGTGGGGTCAACTTCGTTTGACCAGAGGCCGTCGCGCTTCACGAAGCTGCCGACGATGAGCGCGTCGGCGAGTGTGGTGAGTTTCGGAAGCTGCGCGGGGGTGACGCCCGAGCCTACGAAGACCGGGAGTTTCGAGGCCTTGCGCACGGCCTCGATGTCGCCGGGATCCGCGGGCGTGCCGGTGAACGCGCCCGTGACGATGAGGCCGTCGGCGCCGAAGAACTCCGCGCCGTGCGCGATGTCGGCGATGGTCTGATCGCCGGTGATCGCGTGGGAGGCGTGCTTCTTCTTGATGTCGCAGTAGACCTTGATGTCGGCGCCGAGCGCGCGGCGGGCGCGGAGGAGTTCGCCTGCCGCGGCGTGGGGGAGGAGGCCTTCGTCGGCGACGTGGGCGTAGACGAAGTTCTCGACGCGGATGAAGTGGGCGCCGCAGCAGTGGGCGACGGCGAGGGCTTCGCGGTGGCCGAAGGAGAGGATCTGGACGCCGATGGGGAGCGAGGGCGCGGCGTCGCGAACGGCGCGGGTGCAGAGGGCCATGGCGGCGACGGTTTCGGGGGCGTGGGGCGCGTTGACGTACGGGCGGTCGTGCATGTTCTCGACCATGATGGCGGCGAAGCCAGCCTGGGCGTAGATGCGGGCTTCGGAGGCCGCGCGTTCGGCGATCGCGGCGACAGGGTCGCGGGAGCCGGGAGAGCCCGGGAGGGGGAGCACGTGGACCATGCCGATGAGGTCGCCGCGGGAGAAAGTGGGCATGGAACGAGGGTAGGTCGGGTGGTGCGATGCTGATACCCTGTGGGCATGCTCATCCACAGCCCACTGAAGGTTCCACCGCCGGGTCCGGGGCGATTCGCGGCGACGATTCGCAAGTCGAACGTTGCGGGGTGTCGCGTGGCGTTTGTGGGGCTGGCGGACGACCTGGGGGTGCGGCTGAACAACGGGCGGCCGGGCGCGGCGGGTGGGCCGGTGGCGTTCCGCGAGGCGCTGGCGGTTTATGGAGTTGCGGAGCCGGCCGGGTGGGAGTGGCCGGCGGTGTGCGACGTGGGCGATGTGATCCCGGCACCGGGGAACGACGCGGCGGCGCTCGCGGTGACCCACGATGGAATCAGCGAGATCGCGGCGGGGCTCGCGCGAGCGGGGGTGATCGTCGTGGGCATCGGGGGTGGGCACGATCTGACGTTCCCGCTGGTGCGCGGCGTGTCGGAGGTCCACGGGCCGCTGGCTGGTGAGTACTTCGATGCGCACCTTGACGTGCGCGAGACCGTGGGGAGTGGGATGCCGTTTCGAAAGCTGATGGAGGAGTGCGGCGCGGGGCCGCTGCGGGTCCACGGGCTGAACGCGCTCGCGAACTCGCGGGAGCACACGGCGTGGTTCACGTCGCGCGGCGGGACGATCGAGAAGGCGGGAGCCGCGCCGGAGAGTCTTGGCGCGGGGCGGGGGAAGATGTTTGTGAGCATGGATCTGGATGTCCTCGATGCGGCGCACGCGCCGGGGGTGAGCGCGATGAACGCGGCCGGGTGGGCGGTGCGAGAACTGGAAGCGTGGGCGTTCGCGGCGGGGAGAGACCCGCGTGTGGTGTGCTTTGATCTGATGGAGTTGTGCCCGGCGCATGATGTCGGGGGTCGGACCGCGCGGGTGGCGGCGCATCTGTTCCTGACGTTCCTGCGTGGAGTAAGCGAGCGTCCGCGATGAACACGGCTGAACTGGTTCTGGTGCGTGCGAGGGTGGTCACGCCGGCGCGGGGTGAGGGTGCGGCGCGCGGACGTGAGATGAGCGTGATGACGGTGATCCCCGACGCGACGGTTGCGGT
>JBIKMF010000488.1:0-2738 GCA_044359425.1 Phycisphaerales bacterium | reverse complement strand
GAACTACTACAACTATTTCTCGCTTCCCTCCCCGGAGTGCTGGTACACCTACACGTACGGAAACGCCCAGTTCTTCGTGCTCGACACCAACAAGCCGGTTGACCCCGACAGCGAGCAGTACAAGTGGCTGGAGGCAGAGCTGTCCAAATCCACCGCTGTCTGGAAGTTCGCCTACCACCACCACCCAATCTACTCCTCGGACGAGAACGACTACGGCGACACCTACAAGGAGAAGACCACGTTCGGGGACCCACGCCTCCGCGTGCTCGCCACGCTCTACGAGAAGTACGACGTGGACATCGCGTTCTCGGGGCACGTCCACTGCTACGAGCGGATCTGGCCGATCGCCCAGGGCAAGGTCGACCAGGAGAACGGGGTTCGCTACATCGTCTCCGGCGGTGGTGGCGGCGGCCTCGAGTCATCGGGCCCAAGCCGCGCGTGGCTGACGCAGCGTGCGTATCGGGGCCACCACATCTGCTACGTCACGATCCACGGGAAGACTCTTCAGCTGCAGGCCTTCGATCTTGAGGGACGCCTCTTCGACCAGATGGACATCAAGAAGCCCTGAGACCCCGATCCATCCACACCCCGGACCGATGACGCACAGAGATGGCGAACCTCGCCCGTCGCGCCACGGACGCACACTCGGTTCAACGTCCTCCCAGATCCCAGAGCCCGAAGAAGAAGATCACGTCGTCACTGTCCACCCCGCCGTCGCCGTTAAGGTCGGCGATCAGCTCACCGCTGTCCCACGCGGCAAAGTACGCGATGACATCGTCCGCATCCACGCCGCGGTCGCCGTTGAAGTCCGCGACGTTGTGGAGCAGACGCAGTGAGTTCCCCTGCACCCTCGCGACGAACGATCCGATCGTGAGTGTTGGCTGGGTCGTTACCACAGCGGAGCCAGTCACAGTCTGACCGTTCACAATGGAGATGCCGTAGAGCGCGATCATCGGGTTCGAGGGGTCGAAGCCTGCTGATGCAGCAAGGCTGATCGAGCCGGCCAACGAACTGGTTGCCGCGTTGATCGAACCAACGACGGACTCGCTCGCAAGGTCCACGCTCAGAACACCCGTATCTGCCTGATTGAACGCCCCTGCCACCGTGATTGTGAGAGACGCGATCTCGAGCGATCCCGCGTTCTCGATGGCCGCGAGCGAGTAGTTCTGGGTCAGGATCGCGGCCGCTCCAGCGGCAGTCGCCAGCGAGATCGCGGGCGTGATGCTTCCTCCAAACGTCGAGTCGCCCCCGAGCACCGAGACCGTCGCGGCTCCGGAGATCGACGAACCGCCCGCGAAGGCGTGGGAACCCGCGAGCGACAGGGTTGTTCCATCGGCCATCACGAACTGACCGGTATGCGCACCCCCGGCCCCCGCGAAGACATCCGTATCGGAATCGAGCACGCCGGAGTTGGTAAACGCCGCATCGAATCGAGCCTGCACCTCCCCGACAAGCACGAGCGTGGCACCAGCGTCGATCACGATGGCCTCGGTGCTGACGACCGAGCCGACGGTCTGTGTCCCCGAAGTCACATGAATGATCGGAGAGGACGCCGGAAGCCCGATGTACGCGGTATCGTCAGCGCCGGGAATCGTGCTGTTGAACCAGTTGGCCGGATCGGACCAGGTCGTGCCGTCGCCGGCGCCCGTCCAGACGCCCGCGCGACGGTCAAACGCCGCCCGTGCCGCGGTCCCCGAGTAGAGCTCCACAAACACACCCGCCGGCACAAAGCCGCTGGCAAACGACGCGAAGTTGCCGAACCTCGCCGCACCGACGACCAAATCGAACACCTCTCCGTAAGCCGGCGGGAACCCGGTGATTCCGCCCACCGTCCATGCGCCCGCGAGGTTGACGTTCCCGGAGGCCACCACTCGTGCCAGATCCGCGGCAACGTTTCCGCCAAGGACCAAGTTGAGCGTTCCGGCAGTCGTCTGTGTGAAGGCACCCGTCACCGTCAACTGCGACGCCGGGCCGAGGTTGAGGATGCCCGAGTTCGAGAACGCCGGTACGGTCAGGTCCCGCCCGCCCGCGAGCGTGAGGGTCCCGGTGTTGGACGCAAGGGTCGCGAGCCCGCTCACGGATGACGTGGCACCATCGACGCGAATGACCGCCGCGTTGGTCGTCACGTTTCGACCTGTCCCCAGGTTGAGGGCCGCCCCGTTGGTCGCGACCCACTCGCCGCCAGCAAGCGTACCAGCCGTGAGATTGGTGAGGGCGTTGAACGAGAAGCTCAGGGTCCGCCCGGCCGCTTCCGCCGAGATGAGACCGTTGTTGGTCACCGTCGTGTTCGAGCTTTCGTTGAAGCTCAAGTTGCCACCCGTACCGGGTGCGAGGCGAATGCTGCCGGTGGAACTGATCGTCAGCGAGCCGTTGCCCCCGAAGCCGCCAGTCGCAAAGCGAGTTCCCGGAGCGGAGCCCTCGGCAACAACGTCGTCGTGCAGTGTGTACCCGGGCGCGAAGCGCAAGGCCGCGTTCGGCCCCGTGAGGTGGGCTGTTCCGAAGCGAGTCGTGCCCGATACTTGGAGCGAGGCGTTCGCGGGAATCAGGATGTCATTTGAAACCGCCACGCTCGCGAGGAGCCCGCTCGACGTGGTAATCAGCAGTTCCGATCCAGCGGCGAACGAGAACGCACCACCGCTGATCGTTCCCCCGAGGAGGTTCCACGAACCCGTGGACGCGTTCAACGTGATGGCCGAGCCCGTGTTCGTGATCGTCCCGACTACGTTCACCGTGCCACC
>JBIKMF010000487.1:0-2741 GCA_044359425.1 Phycisphaerales bacterium | reverse complement strand
TTGCGGAGGAGGTCGGCGACTCGGCGGGATGTCTCGGCGTTTTTGCGGAGGCGGTCCTGGTCGGCGGGGGAGGGGTTGTCGGGGAGGACGAGGATGGCGTTGAGCAGTTCGAGGTCGCGTTGGAGCGCGGCTTCGAGGAGGTGGGGCGATCGGCGGCGGAACATGGCGCGGATGAGGGCGATGGCCTTGCGGGCGGGGGGCTCGGCGAGGAATGCCGCGAGGGCGAAGAGGGTGAACCCGAAGCGGGTGGCGACTTGGTGAAGGGTTTGGTTTGTGTCGAAGTAGTGATCAAGGACGAGGTGGAGGTCGGGATTGGACGGTGTTTGAGTGGTATTCATGGAGGTAGTGTACGGGTTCAGGTGGGGGTGTCAAGGTGTTTGTTTGGATTTTTAGGGGAAGGGGATAGGGGGGGGGAGGAAAGCAGCAAAGCTCAAAGCAGCAAAGCAGCAAGTAAGAAGGGTCTAAGGGGCGCGGGTTGTGGCGGGGATCGTGGTGCCTGCGCGTGTCGGCCCTTCGGGGCCTGTCCGCGGCGGTACTGCTGGTGGTGGAGGTGGATAACGCCCAACTGGGAGGCGACGGTCGACGAGGGCTGCAACTATCGCCCAGAGAAGCATCCTCGGAGTCAGGATCCTACCTGGACGAATCGCGAGGCTCCGTGCTGCCGCCGGGATCCAACCAGCGGCGTCGATCGGTACGAGTCGCGGGACTTCTACTTCGAGTTCGACAAGATCGATCTGCACCAGTTTGACCAACCACCACCGGGCGTGGGGGAGCGGGAGGCGTAGGCGTGATTCTGTGTCGTCGTCTCCTCCGCCCCTCGCGGGGCGGGTGATTGGTGCGATGGCGACGGCGGGTTGCGCTTCGCTTCACCCGCCGCTACATGCCGCGACCCCTTCGGGGTCGGGTTGGGGGGACGCCCGGGGTCTGGCGGCGCGGGGTTTTGTAGGTGGAACCGTTGGTGCTCGCGTTTGGTGTGGGGGAGGGGAAGGGAAGGGTGAGCGCGTCCGCCCTTAGCCGGGCGGAGGGGATCTAAGAGGGCTACCGGTGGCTTGCTCGCAGGGCCTCGCGGCGCCACCGGCAACGGGCGTGCGCCCGAAGCGGGCGAAGAGGGGTCTTGGCACGAGGCACTGGGCACTTGGGAAGAGGTGTGGGGCGCGGCGTTGTTGCGTCGGGAGTCTCACCGCAGGCCGGAGGCGTGCGGGAACGCTTTCGCTTCAGGTCACCGCGTGTTTCCGCAGGAAGGCAGCGACTTCGGGCGTTCAGATCAGTCCTTGGGCGACACCCATCACGTGCTCGACGAGCGCATCGTCGTCGACCTCGATCGTGATTCCGTTGAAGTCGAGGAAAACGAACGCGGCGGCGGTGCCGGTTCGTTTGTTACCGTCGACGAAGGGGTGGTTTTGCACGAGATGAAAGAGGTATGCGGCCGCCATCTCGAACAGATCCCCGTGGAGGAAACGACCGCCAAAGCTGGCGCGCGGAGTTTCCACCGCGGAGGCCAGCAACTCGGAATCACGAAGATCCGGACTGCCGCCGTAGTGCTCGATCTGGTCTTGGTGAATACGAAGCACGTCCTCGATGCGAAGGAACTCGGGTTGCATCGGCGGTCACTCGGCCAGGCGCTTGAGGGCTTTGCCGTGCTTGGCGTTGACCTTCGACAGCGACTTGGCCAGGCGAGCGTCCCGGCTGGCATCGTTCACCCGGCTGATCGTGAGCACCTTGCCGTCGGTGCTCAGTTCAAGGGGCGAGTCGGGGGTGATCTTGAGCAGTTCGAGGATGGGCTTGTCGATTACCAGTGCGTAGCTGTTGCCGTGCTTGGTGAGCGTCTTGATCATGCGAGCCTCCGTGGAGCGTTATCACGCCGTATATACGAAGTATACACTTCGGCGGTTCGCACGCAAGGCTTGAGCTCGGGGTTCTCGCGGGCGTGCTTGGGGTACGGCGGCCTCAGCCGGGTGGTTCTCGCTATGGGACGGTGGGGGTGGTGGAGAGCAGCAAAGCTCAAAGCAGCAAAGCAGCAAACAAGAGCGGGGCGGGAATGCCACGGGAACGCGTTGGGCGGAGGGCCAAAGCTACGGCGTGACGGGGTGACGCCCGGGCCTCTCAGCCCGGGCTTGCATATGTCCGCACCGTTGGTGCTCGCGTTTGGTGTGGGGGAGGGTGTGGGTGTTTGGGGGAGGATGAGCGGGTCCGCCCTTCGCCGGGCGGAGTGGGTCTATGGCGCGTACCGGTGGCTTGCTAGGCAAAGCCTCGCCGCGCCACCGGCAACGGTGCGTGCGCCCGAAACGGGCGGAAGATGGCTATGGGCCATGGGGCAGAGTGGTGGGTCGTGGACGCGTGGCGTCGTGAGTCCGGTGAAGACGCGACCGAAAGTCGCGGCGAACAGAGCGGAAACGTGCCGCGGCAACGGTTGATCGGGTGGGTATGCTGGGGGCGTGGACCGATGGCTGATCGAGTTTGGCGAGGCGATGGAGCGTGCGGCGTTGCGTGCGGGTGATCCCGTGGCGGCGTTGAGGCGGGCGTGGGTGCAGCCGCGGGGGGCGCGGGTGTGCGTGCTCTCGGTGGGGAAGGCGGCGGTGGAGATGGCGGCGGCGGGGAAGGAGTTGCTGGGTGCGCGGATGGTGCGGGCGTTGGTGGTGGGGCCGGAGGGGTCGAGTGGGGCGGCGCGGGGAGTGGGGATGCACGAGGGTGGTGTGGTGGAGGTGATGGAGGGGGATCATCCGTATCCGACGGGGAGGAGT
>JBIKMF010000486.1:0-2743 GCA_044359425.1 Phycisphaerales bacterium | reverse complement strand
AAGCCGGTGCGTGCAGCGCGAAGGGCGCCTGGTCCGGGAGGAACGCCCACACCTGGTACTGCATCCCGGTCGAGCCCACGCCGGCACTCCCGCACGTCGCGCGAAACTCGGTGACCGCGTACTCCGCCCCCGCCGACGGACTCAGCGTGAAACCAAACCGAACGTAGTCGTTGTTCGCGAGCGAGAGACTCGAAGTCGTCGCCACCCCGGTCGCGGCGAACTGATTGAACCCGCCCGCAAGACCAAGCCCCGCGCCTCGAACCGCCGGGAGTGCCGTTGTCGCAAACCCCCCAGCGCCGTTCCACTGCGCGGCATTCCCGCTCACCCCCTGTGTGACATAGCTGGCCAGCAACTCGGCGGACGCGAAGGGAGCCAGAACAACAGACGCGCCGAACGCGATCAGCGGGGTGCATTTCATGCCCAGAGCGTACGAGAAGGGGAGGAGTAAGCAACCCGTCCGAAATCCGAGCGGGCAGACTTAGCGCCGGTGCGGGGCGGATCGGAGTGCGGCCGAAGCGGCATCCGCGACGGCCCCGTCCCACCCAGTTACCCGGACCTGGCACGGAAGCAGCCCCGTACTCAGGAACCGCTGCACAGTGACGGGTACGTATCCAGCGGATTATCTCGACAGCAGTCCGCTCGCGGCACCTTCACGTGAGCTCAACCCGTGCCCGCGTCGACCTTCGGCGCGGGCGTTTCGTTGTGTTGGAGCGACCCTTTCTCGTGAAACGCAGATCGCCCCGTTTCCGAGGCGATCTGCGAGCAGATGGCCAGTGCACCGTGAGACGGGTCTGGCCAGCGTCAATCACGTTCACCGGGGCATCAGCGACGCCGGCGAGCGCTCAACAGTCCAGCAAGAGCGAGCGCAACAGCGCCGCCCGGCGCGGGCACCGGATCAGCGAACACCACCGCCTGCACGTCGTTCGTGGCAAGTGAGCCCATCGCGAAGACCGAATAGGCCTCGCCAGCCGCCAGAGTCACGTTCACCGGCAACGCGAGCGTCGAACCCAGGAATACTCCAAGGCCGTACGAGCCCGCCGGTACTTCAATGTACCCCTCGGACGCGGCCGTTCCGAAGTTGACGTCGTTGAAAAGCACCGAGCCCGCCGTTCCGCTGAGGTTCAACGCAATGTCCACCTGCGGAACATCGGGAGCTGCGTGAACGAAACGAACGCGAGCGTTCCCGGCGGCAGGGGCAACGTTGTTGTCCACAAGCAGGAGCGGCGACAGTGAAGTGGCGAATCCAATCGCCGCGACGCTGTAGTTCACGTTGCCGTCAAGCGGGACGCCCGTGGCCGACAGTGCGACGGTGTTCGAGTTTGCCGGAGTGACGCGGAAGTCATACAGGCCGCTCGCCAACCCGACGTATCCAGTGGCCTGCGTGAATCCCAGTCCACCAATCGCGGGCGAGCCATCGGGGGCTTCGTTGACGTACACATCCACGGCGGGAGTGTTGGGCGACGCGTGAATCACGCGAACCCCGGCGTGGGCGGCGCCGATCGTGAACAGAATGACAGCAGACGCGGAGAGAGCGCTACGGACCATACGAAACTCCTCAAACCCACGAGCTATGTGCGATTTGCCGGGAGAAAACTCGCGACGAGAGAGAGTCGACACGAGTCCGGCACCTCGCCTTTCGTCAATACGCGGGTTCTCGGATGCATCTGAACTTCGATGTTTTTCACAATGATTCAGAGTGGTTTCGCCAACGCGAAATTCTGCAAATCAACCGCGAGTTTTGTTTGCACTTTCCACACCTTGGCGCACACTGGCGGGACAACGAAGCACGCGCGACATGTCAGGCTCGGCGGCGGTTCTTCCAGGATACTTCGGTCCGGATCATGCTCGCGAGGTGCAGCGGACTGACGATCGAACTTCAATCGACCACGCCTGACGCGCGACGAGGCTGCTTCGGTACCACTCGCTCGGATCGCCATGAGAACGACTCCCGAGCTTTTCAGATGGGTGACTTCCTTCACCGATCCGCGAGGGACCTGTAAGAACGTCTACGAGTTGTGACCCGGCGAGAAGAAACTGTTCGGCACCGAGACGCTCGTGGATCGGCGGGGGATTCCAGAACCGACTTGGAACTACGGTGACTGGAATGCCTACGTCGGCTTGCTCAAGAACGGAATGCGAGGAGATCCCGTCCCCCAAAGTCCAGACGTCAAGCTGCATGTGCATCGCGCTTTGGGGTGGGTACTTGAACAAGATCAGACACCCAGCCTTCGAGCAATCGCCTGTCTCGGGACGGCAGCTCGGAACTTCATGATCGACGTGCTCGAACCGGATCGTCGTACCGCCGCATCGCTCATGCAGGGCGTGGGTTCGAGCGTCCGATTCGGTCGGTTCTACGCCACCCACCTCATGCACCCTGGACGGCGCAACATGGGAAAGGGGGGGGGTGGTCTGGCCGCATGGCCCAGCTGGTGGAAGGTGGCCATAGACTGCGGCTCTCCGTTGTTGCCGCCACCTTGGAGTTGGAGCAGGCAGTAGAGTCGAACCGCCCCGAGTCCCCTTCATTCCTCGGCCTCGGATACTCCACCGGTCACCCGCCATGCGTTCCGCTGGCAGACCGACTTGCCTCCCCCTGCACCGGAATGGGCCGTGAACGCCACGGTCCAAAAACGAAAGAAGCCCTGCTTTCGCAGAGCTTCATTTCAAACGAGGCGGACGGGACTCGAACCCGCAACCACCGGATCGACAGAATACCTAGCAAACACCATCCTATACGTTTTAATGC
>JBIKMF010000118.1:0-10373 GCA_044359425.1 Phycisphaerales bacterium | reverse complement strand
TCTTGCGCAGGTGGTGGAGCCGGTCAAGATCGTCACCGACGACTCGGTGGTTCAATCGTCGGTTTCGCAGGTCCCTTGGCCGAACATCATCGCGTTCTCCGGTGCGGCGGTGATCCTCGCGGTGACCGCGATCGTTGCGAAGCGGATCGCGAGGCAGAAGGCGGAGCCCGCGTCGGCCGCGTGGGGCGAACTGTGCGCGGGTTTGGGGCTTACTCGAAGTCAGCGGGTTCTCATCGAGAAGCTTGCGGCGGAGATGGAAGTCTCACCGGCGGCGCTCGCGCTGAGTCGTGGGGCGATGGAGCGAGCGGTGCTGATGCGGAGTTCCGCGTTCTCGCGGACGGAACTTCAGCAGGCGTGTCGCGTGATCTGGAATGACATCGAGGTGCCGGGCGCGGCGGGATCGCTGCCGACGGTGACGATGCCGGCGATGGTCGCCAGGCCTAGGCCGCGGCTCAGAGCGAGCGCGTAAAGGGCCCGACGCGTGGCGGCTCGGTTGCACGAACAGAGAGCGTTTTGAGGCCCTTGAGTTTGAGGGCCACGTCGAGCGCTACCGGTCTGGACCGGCAGATGGTGAAGTGCGCGAGCATGCGAGAGGCGAGGCCGGCGGGGTCGACCCAGTGGAGGCCGAAGCCTTCCGGGGCGGTGTTGTGCGTACCGACCCACCAGTCCCGGAGGTAGGAGTAGCAGTGGAGGTCGTAGGTGCGGCGGGGCAGGGCGTCGTCGAGCGATCGGAGGAAGGGTGAGCCGGGCATCATGTCGATGGCGGCGGAGTCGGGCGCGACGACTTTGGCGACGACGGCTCCGCGGTGCGGCGTGGCGAGGGTGAAGAGTCGGGCGATGCGGAGCGGCTCGATGCCGGGGATCATGCCGGCGGCCATTGCTCGTGCCACGAGACCGCCCATCGAGAACCCGATGACGTCGAAGGTGTCGTTCTGGCGTCCCGCGGCGGTGAGCGCGAGGGAGACGGTGCGGGCGGCCCCGGCGATGCTGGTTGCCAGGGGGACGGTCACGGCGAGGAACTGAGAGGGCTGCGGCTTCAGGAGGGAGCGGAGGCGGGTTGCGATGGGAGCGATCAGAACCTGGGGGGAGCGGTAGCCGCCGATGACGAGAAGCGGGCGTTCGAGGCCCTGAGGGGCCTCGTGGAGTCGGTGGCTGGCCTCGTTCAGCGAGGGTTCGTCCGTGGGAAAGTCTGGGTTCTGTATATGTTGCATCTGGGATTCGCGTGAAACGATCTTGGCCGCCGGGGCGTACCAGCCTTGGGGGCAGCACGGAGAGCGTATGAGCGGAATGTCATCGGTTGTTCGGAAGGGCCTGGGATTTGTTTTGGCGACTGTGCTGGCCGGGCTTTCGGGCCAGGCTTTGGCGCAGGTTGAAGCACAGAAGTACGTGCGGGTCGGCGCGGAGGAGAGCGGGGATCGCAGCAGGCTCGAAGTTTCCGTGCGCACGCTCAAGCCCAGCGGGTCGGGGCCGGTGCTGCATCTCGTCGGTGTTGTGCACATCGGGGACGCGGCGTACTACGCGGAGTTGCAGAAGTTCCTGAACGAGCAGGAGGTCGTGCTGTTTGAGGGCGTGAAGCCGGCGGGTATGGGTGCGGCGGCTGAGGAGGGGGATGCGGACGATGCCGCGAAAGCGAAGCTGACGAAGTCCCGCATTCGGATGCTCGCGGTTTTCTTTGAACGGCACAAGGGCAGCGAGGGGAAGTACCCCGAGAGCGTGGACGCGTTGATCGCGGCGCAGAAGGGGACTGCCGCGCGGATTCTTGCGGGTTCGCGCGTGGACGCGTGGGGGCGGGAGATTCTGCTCGAGCGTTCACAGACGCGGATCCTCGAGGGGACGAAGGAGCTGTGGGCGGGTGAGGAGATCGACTTCATCAGCCGGGGCAGCGATGGACGCGAGGGAGGCGAGGGGAGCGCGGCGGACCTGCGGTTCTCGCAGCAGGAGAAGCTGACGAAGGCGGAGCGGTCGTCGAAGGCCGAGGGGATTCAGCCGAAGCTGGCGAGGGCCCTGGGGCTGGAGTTTCAGCTTGCGGTCATCGACTACACCCGTGAAGGATGGCGCAACAGCGACATGACGGTGGATGAGGTCCAGCAGAAGCTGAAGGAGGAGGGCGTCTCGGCGGACGCGCTCTTTGGGATGTTGGACGGAAGTGGGTTCGGCGGCGCGGTGATGGGGCTGCTCATGGGGTTCATCGAGCGCGACCCGGCGATGTCGGCGATGGTGAAGCTGATGATGGTTGAGACGCTGGCGAACGCCGATCGGCTGATGGAATCGCAGCCGGAGCAGATGCAGAAGATGACGAAGGTGATCTTGGTCGACCGGAACGAGGTGGTGCTGGCGGATCTCAAGAAGTTGCTCGAGAATGAGCCGGGCGTCAAGAGCGTCGCGCTGTTCTACGGCGCGGGGCACCTCCCGCACATGGAGGACCGCCTGGTGAAGGACTTCGGCTACACCTTCGACTCCGACCGCTGGTTCACGGCGATGGACGTGGACCTCACGAAGGTCAAGGGCGGGAAGGCGCAGGCGAAGCAGATCCGCGAGATGATGAAGAAGATGGGGGAGAAGAAGGCGGAGTGAGGGGCATTCGGCGGAATGCCGGGACTCGTGGATGAATGGTGGCCGTGGCTTGCGCGTTGATTCCAGGTCTCGCCGCAGGCCATCGCGGCGAGCACTCGATCACTTCAGCTCTTTGATGTACATGTTCGCGAACTGGAGCGAGCCGCCGTGCATCTGAAGCGCGAGGGGGCCTTCGGCGGGCACGCCGGGGAGTTGGGTGTTGTTGATGACGGTCTTGCCGTTGAGTTCGACGGTGAGCCGGTCGCCCTTCATCGTGATGATGAAGCGGTTCCACTCGCCGATCTTGGCGTCGGCGTTCACCGAAGGGGTGACGCCCGCGCGGACTTCGGCGGGCATCTTGCCGTCGGTGCGGTAGCCGTAGACCTCGCCCGAGCCGGAGGGCCAGCACCAGATGTTGACCTGGCTCTTGTCGTTGCCTCGGAGGTAGATACCGCTGTCGCCGGCGTCCATGACCTTGACGGTCTTGGGTGAACCGTCGTCGTTCTTGGCCTGTTCGCCGGAGGGGAGCAGGACGGGGCGTTCGGTTTCGACGGGCGGGCTGGTCCAGCGCCAGTCGCAGATGAGAACGAAGTCCTTGTACGACTTGGTGGTCCAGAGGTGATCGCCCTGGCCGTCGAAGTTGAGCGTCCAGTCGTCGATGGTCCAGTGGCCTTCGTGGGCCTTGCCGAACTTCCAGCCGTCGAAGTTCTCGCCGTTGAAGAGGGAGACGAAGCCCTGGTCTTCCATCGCGACGTCCGAAGGTGAGAGCGAGGGGGAGCCGGGGAGTTCCTTGAGCTTGATGTTGCGGAACTCGCAGGGTGAGCCTTCGGATTCGAGGCAGATGAAGCCCTTGCGTGGGGAGGCGTTCTTGCCGCGGGTCACGACCTTGCCGTTGACGGCGAGGGAGATCTCACCGTTGATGCACTCGACGCGGTAGTGGTTCCACTTGGGCGCGGGGTTCATGCGCTTCTCGGTGGGGAAGGCGCGGTTGCCGTTGCCCCGGCCGTTCTCGGGCTTCATGGTTGCGCCGTGGATGGGGAAGATGTCGCCGTCGCTGGTGTACCAGTCGCCTTCCTGGCCGTCCATCACCTGGACTTCGAGGGAGCGGGTGAAGGGCTGGCCCTTGGCGCAGATAGGATCGGACCAGACGAAGAGGCCAGCGTTGCCGCCTGGAACGAGGTGGCGCCATTCCATTTCAAGCACGAAGTTCTCGTACTGGCGGTCGGTGCGGATGACGCCCGTTGGGTGGCCGGAGCAGGCGATGACACCATCGCGAACGGCCCAGGTGGAGGGCCCGGTGTTAACGTTGATCCAACCGGCGAGGTCCTTGCCGTTGAAGATGGGCTTGAAGGCGGGGTCGTCGGTGAGGTGAGAGGTCTTGCCCAGATCGCGGGCGGCGGGGAGTTTGTCGTTCCAATCGTCGGTGCGGAAGCTGGTGGCGGGGAATCCGGCGCCGTTGAAGAGGGTGGGGGTGGGAGAGGCCTCCCAGCCGTAGCGGGCGGCGACGGGGCTGGGGACTTTCTCGCTGGTGAGGACGATGCTCTCGCCGTCGATCTCGACCGTGGCAGGGAAGAAGACGCGATCGGCTCCGGCGATCTGGAAGCCGGTGAGATCGCCCTTTGCGACGAGGCCGCCGAAGGTGTGGGTGAAGACGATGCGGATGGACTTGCCGTTGGCGACGTGGCCGTCGGGCATCGGACCCGCGAAGGCGATGTCGGTCTTGCCGTACGTGGTCGCGAGGGCGTGTGCCGCGAGGCGGCGGCCGACTTCCTGCTTGTTGTCCGGGTGGATGTCGCGGGCGTTGCCGAGGTCCATCGTGCAGACCATGCCGGTGTTGGGGACGCCGAGGGACTTGAGCTGGGCTTCGCGGAGGAATGCTGAAGCGTCTGAGCCGTCGTAGTTGAACGGAGCGATCTGCACGAAGTAGAAAGGGAAGTCGCCGCAGTCGAAGGCCTTTCGCCAATCGGCGATCATGGCGGGGAAGAGGCGTTCGTACTGGGCGGCGCGGCCGACGTTGGATTCGCCCTGGTACCAGATGCTCCCGCGGATCACGGTGGGCGTGACGGGGGCGATCAGCCCGTTGAAGAGAACTGTGGGCATGCTGGGGCCGAGGGTGATGGCGTCGGGCATCGGGGGGAGCATGGACTTGGCGGGGCCGACGAGGGACTTCCATTCGCCGCTCAGCGCGATGGGCTTGAGGGCGGGGTCGCTGCTGCGGAGGAGCATCTGCTCGGGCTTGCCGTTGACGCCGCCGAGGCCGCCGGTGTCGAGGACGCGAATGCCGATGGTGCACGGGCCGGACTTGAGGGCATCGGCGGGGACGGGGTACTTTCGTGCGACGCCCCAGCGTCCGTCTTCACGCATGCCACCGACGAGCACACCGTCGACGAAGGCCTCGTCGCGGTCGTCGATGGGTCCGAGTTCGAGCGTGGCGGCCTTGCCCTGCCAGCCGTCGGGGAGGGTGATGGTCTTGCGGTAGTAGACGAGGCCATCGAACCGGTCGAGGCCGTCCGCGCCTCCGAGGGGGCCGGGGAGGGACTTGGTGGACCAGGACGAGTCATCGAACGCGGAGTGGCTCCAGCGGTCTCCCGCGGGGCCCTTTTCGCCGGGGACGCTGTCGAGGCCTGCCCACCAGCCGTTGAGCGCGGCTTCGGTGGTCTTGCCGCGGAGGTTGGGGTCGCCGATGGAGTTCAGGTACTGGAGTTGAGGGGCGAACTCGGGGAAGGCCTTGAGGGAGTCTGCGCTGGTCCAGGCTTCGGCGGGCGTGCCGCCCCAGTTGGAGCTGATGAGGCCGACGGGGCAGTTGAGGGTCTTGGCGAGTTCGCGGCCGAAGAAGTAGCCGACGGCGCTGAAGTCGGCGGCGGTGGCGGGGGTGCAGGCTTCCCAGCGGCCCTTGCAGTCGGTGCGTGGGTGAACGGTGAACTCGCGGTTCACCGTGAAGAGTCGGAGTTGGGGGTTGGTGGCGTTGGCGACTTCGGTGTCGGCGCTGGGGACACCGTCGCGGCCGGGGCCGATGCCGCGGAGGGCCCACTGCATGTTGGACTGGCCGCTGCAGACCCAGACCTCACCGAGGAGGACGTCGTTGAGGGTGATCTTGTTGTCGCCGGAGAGGACGATGGTCTGGGGGCCGGAGGCCTCGGCCGGCGTGGGGATGACGACCTGCCACTGGCCCTTGGGATCGACGGTGGTGGTGGCGTTCTGGTCGGTCCAACTGGCGTCGACGGTGACTTCTTCACCGGGGCGGCCCCAGCCCCAGAGGCGTACGTTGGCGTTTCGCTGCAGGACCATGTGGTCGCCGACGAGTGCCGGGAGGCGGATCTCAGCGGCTGCGGAAGAGGTGAGAGCGGCAGCGACGAGGAGGGCGCGGGTGATCTTCATGCGCCCAGTGTACACGGGCGTGGGGGGGTCGCAACCGAACGCGGGGATCACAAGGGCGCGGATTCGCCGAGTTTGAACGCGAGGCGTGTGAGTGCGGCTTCGAGGTTCGCGACCTTGGTTTCGAGCTCGGCGACTCGTGACTCGAGGGCGGAGGTGGAGGGCGCCGGCGCGGCGGTCGTGGCTGGGGATGCGACGATGGGATGGAGGTCGGGCGAGAGGAGTTGGACGTAGAGGGCGGCGCGGGAACCCGGGGGTGGTGGGACGAGTTTGACGAGGGGTTCGGGGCGGGCGGCGAGGCCATCGAGGAAGGCCTGGGCGGCTTCGAGGGAGTCGAGGCCGGAGGGGACCATGCGGGATGCGTGGCCGCGGAGTTCGCCGAGGGATTGAGGGCCGCGGAGGAGGAGTTCGGCGAGGAGAACGAGTTCTTCCGTGCCGACGTTGAGGGCTTCGCGTGCGGTGTGGCGGAACTTCTGGACGCGGCTGCCGGAGAGCATGACCTCACGGACGATGGACTTGTGTCGGAGGGAGTCGACGGCGGCGTAGACGGTGTCCTCGTCGAGATCGGTGACCGGGGTTCGGTTGTTCTTCTGGTTGCACCCGTTGGTGAGGGCGTTGAGGGTGATGGGGTAGGAGGCGGGGACGGTCTGGGCCTTTTCGACCATGGTCCCGAGGACGCGGGCTTCGTTGGGGGTGAGGGTGAGCATGGTGAAATGGTACAACAGCGCCGCGTGTCAGTTGGTGCGGGGCCGGAGCATGCGTGGGGAGATCACTGCCCCTGGGCGAGGCTGTACCCCTTGACGCCGTCGAAGATGCGGAGGAGTTCGTAGCTGCAGACGGTGAACTTCTCGGCGATCTTGTCCATGAGGGCGACGCAGCGGGACTGGCCGAACGTGCCGGCCCCCACGCCGTCCTTGAGTTCGAAGCGAACGCGGTAGTAGTCGGTGCACTCGGTGTAGACGCTGCCCGTGGGCCAGACCTGGGTGCCGCGGTTGCTGATGAGGGTGAGCTTGAAGGGGGTGTCTTCGGCGCAGCGGCCCATTTCTTCGGCGAGTGAGATGGGGGCGAGGGGGGTGTCGAGGTAGATGTCGCAGCCGACGACGTGGGTGACGACGTTCTTGAAGGTACGGATGACCTGCTGGCCGGTGGGGCGCGGCGGGCGGGTGTAGCAGACCGTGGCGGCGTCGGGAACGGGGACGGCGGGGACGGTCTTGGGGGTGGAGCCGAGGCGGTTGATGATGGCCTGGGTGAACTGGGTGGTGCCGAGGGCGGGCTTGGACTTGTCGCCGAAGTCGCCGGTGTGGTCGCCGCTTTCGAGGGTGGCGAGGAGGGCGTTCTCGATGTGGGCTGCCTCGGTGCCTAGGCAGATGTGGCGGAGCATCATGAGGCCGGAGAGGATGAGGCTCGTGGGGTTTGCGATGCCCTTGCCGGCGATGTCGGGGGCGGTGCCGTGGACGGCTTCGAAGATGGAGATGTGGTTGCCGATGTTGGCGCTGGGGGCAAAGCCGAGGCCGCCAACGAGGCCGGCGCAGAGGTCGCTGACGATGTCGCCCTGGAGGTTGGGGAGGACGACCATCTGGTACTGCTGGGGCTTGATGACGAGGTTCATGCAGAGGGCGTCAACGATGACGTCGCCGAGTTCGATCTCGGAGAAGTCCTTGCCGGCGGCCTTAAAGCGTTCGAGGAAGAGACCGTCGGTCATCTTCATGATGTTGGCTTTGTGGCCGCAGTGGACCTTCTTGAGGCCGAGCTTGCGGGCGGTCTGAAGGGCAAAGCGGTGGACGGCGTCGCAGCCGGGAGCGCTGATCAGGCGCTTGCACTGGACCATGTCGTTGCTGAGGCGGTGCTCGACGCCGCCGTAGGTGTCCTCGATGTTCTCGCGGACGATGCACATGTCGATGGACATTCCGGCGCGGCTGTAGACGGTGTCGACGCCGGGGAGGGTCTTGAACGCGCGGTAGTTGGCGTAGGCGTTCCAGAGCTTGCGGGCGGTGACGTTGATGGACTTGCCGCCGCTGCCCTTGGGGGTCTCCATCGGGCCCTTGAAGAGAATGCCGCAGTCCTCGACGATTCGGATGGCCTCGTCCGTCATGCCACGGGAGTTCCCGCGGGAGAAGACGGAAGCACCCATGTCGACTGGGCGGAAGTCGACCTGCTTCATGACTCCCGCGGCTTTGAAGAGCTCGAGGGTGGCGTCCATGATTTCGGGCCCGATGCCGTCACCGGGGGCGAGCGCGATCGACGTGTGATTCGACATACCTTCGGACTCCGTCAAAGAACCGGGGGCGGCGAGGCGTCGTACACTCCGCGGCCCGGGCGTACCGGTGGGGGGGTTGATTGGGAAGCAAGGATAGACGCCCTGACGGCGGTATCGAGGACATTCAGCAGCACAGGAGTGGCAGAACCATGGCGCAGGGACAGGTGGCACGAGCGATCGCGAATCTTCAGTGGGTGCACTCGACGACGGAGAAGCTGACGCAGGGCTGGCCGGCCGATAAGGTGACCTATCAGGCCGCGCCAACGGACAACCATGTGATCTGGACGATGGGGCACCTGGCGAGCACGTACGAGTGGTTCCGGACGCTGATCGAGGGTGGTGCGTCGTCGATGCCGGAGTCGTACGGCAAGCTGTTTGGTTATGGCTCCAAGCCCACTGCCAACGCGGCGGACTACCCGTCGATCGCCGAGGTTCGGGCTCACTTTGACCGGACGTTTGCGGCGTTGGTCGCGGCCGGGCAGAAGTTGTCGGAAGCGGACGCGATGCTGCCGTGCATCGGCGATTCGCACGGCATTGCGTCGGATCGGTTGATGGCGATTGACCGCGCGGCGTGGCACGACGGCTGGCACTCGGGTCAGCTCGGTTCGCTGCGGAAGGCGTTGGGCCTGCCGCCGGTGATGGGTTGAGTTTCAGGCACCGAAGCGTCGGGCTGCGCGTGAGAGGCGGTCCCAGACGGCGCGCCAGATATCCGTGTTTCCGGGCGGTGCCTCGATGAGGATGGCACGGGGTGACCGCGCGTCCGCTTCGCGGAGGGTGCGGTAGAGCGCGGCGGCGTAGGTGAGGTCCTCGCGTGGCATGGGGAGCACGGCGGCCCCGGGGGAGTCGGTGCGCGGCGTGATCGCGAGGAGGACGGTTGGGGCGAGTTCGCGCATGGCGGCCTCGATGGTCTGCTCGGTGACGATCCACGCGGGGGCGTGGGGGGCGTAGTGGGTCGCGAGCTGACCGGGTGAGGCGAGCGGGGCGGTGGTTGAGGTTTCTGCCGCGGGCTGGTGCGGGATGACGTCGCATCCGAGGACTTCGGCGAGTTGAGCGGCGCTGATGATGCCGGGCCGGAGGATTCGGGGGGTACCGGCGAGGGAGATCACGGTGGATTCGATGCCCCGGGTGCACGGGCCGCCGTCGAGGACGAAGACGGCGTCGGGGGAGAAGGACTCGCGGACGTGGGCGGCGGTGGTGGGGGAGACGCGGCCGGAGGGGTTGGCACTGGGGCCGACGAGCGGGCCGCCGAAGGCTTCGAGGAGTGCGAGGGCGGTGGGGTGGTCGGGGCAGCGGATGGCGACGTTGTCGCTGCCGCCGGTGGCTTCGGTGGGGACGTGCCGGGCTTTGGGGAGGATGATGGAGAGTGGGCCGGGCCAGAAGGTGGAGGCGAGTTTCTCGGCGCGGTCGGTCCAGGCGGCGGCGAGTGGGCGGGCCATGTCGGTATCGCTGACGTGGACGATGAGGGGGTTGTTGGCGGGGCGGCCCTTGATCTCGAAGACGCGTTGGACGGCGTGGGGATTGAGGGCGTCGGCGCCGAGGCCGTAGACGGTTTCGGTGGGGAAGGCGACGAGGCGACCGGAGCGGAGGCGGGCGACGGCTTCGGCGATGTCCTCGGGGCCTGCGATCATTTGGGGGTACTTTCGGGCGGGGTCGCGGGTGGGGAGGGAGGAGTGGACTCGGGGGCCGGCGCGGCCTGAGTGGCGGAAGGGGCGGGGGCTTCTGGAGCCGGATCCGGCGCGGCGGCGGGATCCGCGGAGGGCGGGAGGCGTTCGCCGGTCTGCGGCGGTGCCTTGTATTCCCAGCCGAGTGGGGCTTCGGGGCCGAGGTCGATGGTGCCGGCGTCGGGGACGACGAACTGGATGTTGTTGCGTTCGAGGCTGGTGCCCATCGCGGCGAAGAGATCGGCGAGGGCGACGTTGTACTCGATGACGGCCTGGACTTCTTCGCGTTCGGCGGAGGCGACGGTTTCCTGGCGGTTGAGCTCGAGATCGAGGCGCTCGATGGTGCGGCCCTTGACCTCGTTTTCGATCTTCAGGACGCGGAGGGCGTTGGTCGCGCTCAGGCGAGAGTCGCGGCTTTGGGCGATGAGTCGGTAGTTGAGTTGAACGCGGACGAGGGCCGACTTGACCTCGGTGACGATGGTCTGCACCTGATTCCGGTAGGCGAGCACGGTCTGCATGCGTTCGAG
>JBIKMF010000117.1:0-10387 GCA_044359425.1 Phycisphaerales bacterium | reverse complement strand
CCTGCGTGAATGAGAGCGTCGCGTCACCGAGGGTGATCTCGGCCCCGGCGACGGGCATGGTGAGGCCTGCGTTGGTGCAGCGGACGATGATGACGGCGCCGGACTCGGCGGCGTAGAAGGCCTGGGCGGTTTTGACCTGCATGGCACCGACCTCGGCCTCGTCGCCGCTGGCGACTACGGAGCCGAGGACGGCGATGTTGATCACGGCGAGGAGGAGGACGACGGCGGCGATGCCCATGCCGCGTCTGGAGTTGGGGCGTTTCATGGTGTCATCCTCACGCGAGGGAGGACGGCGCAGGCGAGGACGAACTCGCCCGAGGTGATGGTGACGTGGATGCGTTGTGCGAGGGGCGCGGTGGTGGCGGTTTTGCCGTCGTCGGCGATGTACTCGAGTGTGAAGGAGTCGACGTCGGGGCAGAGGAGGACGGTTTCGCCGGCGCCGTCGAGGAGGAGGAGGCGGTTGGAGTCGAGGACGACGCCGCGACCGTCGGAGAGTTCGAGTGTGACGGAGTCGCCATCGGCGGCGAGGTTTCCGGAGGCGGTGTCGAGTTCGATGTCGCGGAGGAGGCGAACGATTCGCTCCATGGCGTAGCCGATGCGTTCGGTGGTGGAGCGAGCGGCGGAGGCCTGTGCGTAGCCGTCCGCGGCGCCGGAGATTGTTGGGGCGAGGGTGGCGGCGATGATGCCGATGATGACGATGCTGAGCATGGCCTCGAGGAGGGTGAATGCGCGACGGGGATTGGAGGGGTAGTGGTTCACAGGTCGGAGACCATGGCGACGAGGGAGAGGGAGGCGGAGTCCTCGGAGGCTGATGGGTACGTGACGGTGACGGTGATCTTGCGGAAGACGTTTTCGGAGAGCGTGGCGCTCACGAGTCCCGCGGCGTTGACTTCGGATCCGATGGTGACGGTGTAGGACATGCCCATGTCGGCGTAGGTCGATTGCAGGGTGTTGATCCTGGCTTTGAGGCCGGTGGTGGGGGTGTCGAGGTAGGTGGCGGAGGAGGCGAGCGCGGCGTAGCCGAGGGAGGCGTTTGTGCTGGCGACATCGGCGAGGACGCTCTCCATCACGAGCGTGGCGAGCGTGGTGGCGCGCATGGCGTTGATCGCGTCGGCGCGTCGCGAGGTCGACTGGTCCATGAACATGAGCGAGGGCGGGACCGCGAGCGCGAGGATGATCACGATCGCGACGACCTCGATCAGCGTGAACGCGCGGCGGGAGTTGTGATGCGTGGTGCTCATCGCTCGATGGCCCCCGAGTAGCGGATGACGCTGACGGTGGAGCCATCGTCGAGGGTGAGCACGGTGTTCTGGGAGCAGTCGGACACGAGGGTGCCGTCGGACTTGCGGAGTTGCGGGGTGCCGTCGACGCCGAACCAGATGTACGCGGAACTCGGGAAGGAGCCGTCACCGGCCTGGAGCGTCTTCATGGTGACGCCGGGATAGGCCGCGGCGAGGACGAGGGCGTCGAGCTCGCGACCGTCGGCGGTTTGCGAGGCGGAGGGTGCAGCGCCGGTGGCGGTGATCTCGTAGGGGGCGAGGGCCTGTGAGTTCAGGTCGACGAACACGGCGTGGGGGCGGCCTTCGGAGACGGCGCGAGCGCGGCCACGGGTGAGCAGGCGTTCGATCTCGTTGATGGCGGCGGCGCGGCGGGTGTCGGAGAGGGAGGAGAACGCGGGGACGGCGGAGGCGGCGATGATGCCGATGATGACGATGACGATGGCGAGCTCGAGGAGCGAGAAGCCGCGGCGGAGGCGGTGATGTCTCGGAGCGTTGCGCATGGGTCAGAGTTCGTTTGCTGTCTTGAATCCGCCGCTGCCGTCTGGGACGTTGGTTTCTTCCTGCGAGTTTGCGTAGAACACGGCGACGGGGGGTGTAGCGGAGTTGTCCATGTAGTAGTTCCAACCGTACCGGTCGGCATCGGATACCGCACGCGAGTTCGCGGCGGCGGAGGAGACTTCCTGGATGAGCGAGCTGTTGTTCCAGGGGTTGACGGGGACATCGCCCTGGATGACGACGCCGGAGGTGGTGATCTGTGCGGCGGTGGGGTAGGGGTCGGCACCGGAGATGATCTGCTTGGCGCGGTAGCCCGAGATGCCCGAGCGGACGCCGCCGAGGGCGGACTGGACGGCGGAGGCCCGCGCGTCGGAGGTCATGCCGCCGAACTGGGGCACGACGATGGCGGCGAGGATCCCGATGATCACGACGACGATCATCACCTCGACGAAGGTGAACGCGGAACGCAACGTTGGGTGTGTGGACAGGGTCATGGTGCGCAGTATCGGTCGGTTCGAAGTCGGGGTATCACCTCGTACGGGGAAGCCTTGGTGGAGGACTGGCGGACGTGCGAGGTATGCGGTGTGGAGGGGATGAAGGGCTTGGAGGGGCGTCAGTGGTTGAGCTTGACCATCTGCCACATGGGGAGGAAGACCGAGAGGGCGACGATGAGGACGATGACGGCCATGGCGACGGTCATGATGGGTTCGATGACGGTGTTGATGTTCTTGAGAAGGTGGGCGGATTCGCGTTCGTAGTAACGGGAGACGACTTCGCAGGCCTTGGAGAGTTCGGTGGAGTCCTTGCCGGCGGAGAGCATTCGGCGGGCGAACTGCGGGACGTAGCGGGAGTCGGCGAGGACTTCAGGGAGGCTCTGGCCGCCGCGGAGGCGGGAGGCCATGCCGGTGCACTCGGTGACGAAGTTGGGGCGACCGGTGGATCGTCCGCCGATGTCGATGGATTCGATGATGTCGAGGCCGGAGGCGAGGCCGATGCCGACGACGCGTGCGAAACGGCCGGCGGTGACGGCGACGAGGACCTTGCCGACGTATGGGACCTTGAGGAGGAGGTCCTCGAGGGTGGCGCGTCCCTGCGGGGACTTCCAGGCGGAGGTGATCCCGAAGCACGCGAGCGCGAGTGTGCAGGCGTAGGCCCACCAGTACTGCCGCATGGAGAAGCCCAGGGCCTGGATGAGTTGTGTGGTGAGGGGCAGGTCGACCTTTTGCTCGGCGAAGATCGCGGCGAACTTGGGCACGACGAAAACGACGATGACGCCGATCGCTGCGGAGACGACGCCCAGCAGGATGGCGGGGTAGGTCATGGCGCGGCGGAGGGCCTGTCCGGTCTCGATCTGCTTCTCGAGCATGTCGGCGAGGTGGTTCATGACCCCGGCGAGGTTGCCGGACTTTTCGGCGGCTCGCATGGTTTCGATGTAGACCTCGCCGAAGTGCTGGCGGTACTCGGCGAGCGCGGTGGTCATGGGTGCGCCGGCCTGAACACGCGCGGCGATTTCGCGGACCATCTCGGTGAGGGCAGGTTTGCCCTCGTGTTCGGCGATGGAGAGCAGGCCTCGGTCGAGGGGGATCTTGGCTTCGATGAGGACGCAGAGTTCGCGGGTGAAGTCGGCGACGTCGGAGTCGCGGATTTTCTGGAAGGAGAAGAGCTGGGAGCGGTCGGAGGTGAGGGCGAGTGAGATGGGGGTGAGGCCGGACGCGGAGACCTTGCGGTATGCCTCGGGCTCGTCGGCGGCGCGGACGATGCCGTTGGCGGGTTTACCGGCGGAGTCGAGGGCCTTGTATCGGAAGGTGCGGATGCTCATGCGGCGATACGGACGGGATCACCCTCCGCCTCCTCGGTGATGGCCCGGAGCTTCGAGAGTTCGTCGAGCGTGGTGAGTCCTTCGGCGGCCTTGATGAAGCCGTGTTCCCAGAGGGAGAGCAGGCCGTCCTTGCGGGCGCCGGCGGTGAGGTCGGCGCGGGAGGCGTCGGCGTCGATGAGGCGTTGGAGGCGGGGGGTGATGCGGAGCATTTCGTAGACGGCGAGTCGTCCCTTGTATCCCATGTGCTGGCAGGCGGGGCAGCCGCTGCCGCGCTTGAAGGTGGCGTTGGGAGGAACGGTGGTGTGGTGTGTCGCGAGGAAGCGTTCGAGGTTCTGGGGGAGTTCGGGCTCGGCGCAGGGGGAACAGATCTTGCGGACGAGTCGCTGCGCGATGACGAGCAGGAGGGACTGGTTGATCGCGAACTGCGGCACTCCGAAGTCCTTGAGCCGGGCGAGTGCGCCGATGGCGTCGTTGGTGTGGAGCGTCGAGAGAACAAGATGGCCGGTGAGCGCGGCCTGGACGGCGATCTTGGCGGTTTCCTGATCGCGGATTTCGCCGACCAGCACGACGTCTGGGTCTTGGCGGAGGATGGAGCGGAGCGCGGAGGCGAAGTTGAGGCCGACTTCGTGGTTGACCTGAACCTGGCGCACCAGCGGCAACCGGATTTCCACGGGGTCTTCGATGGTGACGATGTTTCGGTCCGGCGAGTTGATGTGGTTGAGGGCGGTGTAGAGCGTGGTGGTTTTGCCCGAGCCTGTCGGCCCGGTGACGAGGATCATGCCGTTGGGGCGCGAGATCGCGTCCTCGTACCAAGCGGATTGATCGGGCGACATGCCGAGTTCGCTGACCTTGCCGATTCTGGCCGACGAGCGGAGGAGACGGATGACGACGTTTTCGCCGTGGATGGTCGGGAGCAGGCTCAGTCGCATGTCGACGGCCTCGTCGTTGCGCGTGTAGCGGAACTTGCCGTCCTGGGGCTTGCGGGTCTGGGTGAGGTCGAGTTTGGCGAGGACCTTGAGGCGCTGCACGAGCCCGGAGTGGGCCGCGAGCGGGGGCCCCTGCACGGTGCGGAGCACACCGTCGACGCGGTACCTCAGCATGAGGGCGTGTTCGTCGGGGTTGATGTGAACGTCGCTCGCGCCGATCTCGACCGCTCCCGCGAGGATCTGGTTGACGGCGGCGACGATGGGTTCTTCGCCGGTGGTGACGTTGAGGGCGTTTTCGCCGCGTTCGGTGCTTCCTTGCGTGTTGGCGAGGCTGTAGGCGCGGGTGATGAGGCCCTTGAGATCGCGAGAGTCGGCGACGACGGGATCGACGTCGACCTTGAGCAACTGCCGGAGGTGGTCGGCGGCCTGGAGGTTGAGGGGGTCCTGCATGGCGACGGTGGCGGCACCGTCGAGGATGAACAGGGGGAACGCGCCGTATTTTTCGGCGATTGCTCTGGGGACGAAGCGGGCGTTCTGGATGTCGACGTCGAACGAGGCGATGTCGACGAAGGGGTACTCGCAGACGCGGGCCTGGGCCACGGCGATGGTGCGCGAGGATACGGCGTTGATCGCGACGAGCGCGTCGAGGAGGGTTCCACCCGACTGCACGACGTGCTGGTTTGCGCGCTTGACGTCGGGCTCACGGATGACACCGTCTGCCAGAAGGGTCCGCACGACAAAGCTGCTCATCTCTTGCACGGCACGTTCCCCTCCGCCTTACTCGGCGTTCAGCCTCGTGAGAAGTCGCTCGAGCGATTCGGTTTCGGCCGGTGTCATGCCCTCGAAGGAGGTTCCGAGCAGGTAGGCGGGTCGGCGGTCGGTCATGATCACGCGCTGGATTCGGCACGTGCACTCGAGCACCGGCTCTGCGAAGTTCTCGTCCGCGTACACGCGTACCTTCGCCAGGACTCGGCGGGGCACGAAAAGCCGCGTGATGAGTCCAACGCCTCCCGTTGAGATATCGATCAGGTCGCACTCGATCCAGCCGTCCTTAGCCCCCGCGGCACTCGCGAACTTGACGTTGGAGGCGTGCGGTTGGGCGATGGCGAGGTGGGCCCGGAGCACTACGTCGTAGCGTGCAGACTGTCGTATGATGATCGGAGGCGATTCGCTCACGGGGTGCTCCACTGACAAACTGGTCTCTGGCGAATCTGATCTCGGCAAGCCCCCGCCCCATATTCATAGAATCTGGTCTATCCCTTTCCCCATAGAAGGGTTATCTGCTGATAACTGGTCGCTCCACCTACCGATAACCGTCCTTATCCGCCTCAACACCACCGCCGCTCGGTCTTGGTACACGCCCCATGCTCCACCTCAATGCCCTTCGCAAGTCGTTCGGTTCTCTCGTCGCGGTCGACGGGCTCACGCTCTCGGTGCCCAAAGGCCAGGTCCTGGGATTGCTCGGCCCGAATGGCGCGGGCAAGTCCACCTGCATCGCGATGACGGTGGGTCTGCTCACGCCGGATTCGGGCAGTGTCGAGATCGAGGGGGTCGGGCCGCCGACGGATCCCAGGGCCCGCCGCCTGCTGGGCGTTGCGCCGCAGGCTCTGGCGATCTACGAGGATCTGTCCGGGCTTGAGAATCTCGCGTTCTTTGCCCGCCTTCACGGCATGGCCGATCCACGGGGGGCCGCGGTGCGGGCCCTCGCTTCTGTCGGGCTGGAGGCGAAGGCGAACGAGCGTGCTTCCAGGTACTCGGGCGGGATGAAACGGCGGCTAAACCTCGCCGCGGCGTTGATCCACGATCCCGCGATCATCCTTCTTGATGAGCCGACGGCGGGAGTTGACCCGCAGTCTCGCAACAACATCCTCGAGACGGTGCGGGCCCTTTCCGCGGCGGGGCACACGATCGTCTACACGACGCACTACATGGAGGAAGCGGCGAAGGTGTGTGACCGGATTGCCATCATGGACAAGGGGAAACTCCGCGCGACCGGTACGGTCCAGGAACTCATCGAACAGCACGGCGGGAGCAGCGTGCTCACGCTGGTTCAGGCCGGTACGGAAACGCGGTCGCAGGTGCGCGACCCGCTCCCCGAGATCGCCCGCGCGATGGCGGCGGGGAACGTGAGTTCGGTGAGAATCGATCGTCCCGACCTTGAGTCCGTCTTCCTGAACCTCACCGGCAGAAGCCTGCGTGACTGAGAAAGGCCCACTATGAACGTCATTCTCGCCATCGCGCGCAAGGACCTCCTCCAGCTCTTCCGAGACAAGGCCAACTGTTTCTTCACGTTCATATTCCCGGTGCTGGTTGCGCTTTTCTTCGGGACGATCTTCCGCAGCGGTGGGCCGGCGGGCAAGATGGATGTCGCCGTGGTTGATCTGGCGCGCAATGCTGCCGCGGCGGGGTTTGTCGGTGATCTGAAGGCCGACTCCGCGATCAATGTGAAGGAAGCGGCGACGCTTGCGCAGGCGGAGGATCTCGTCCGCAAGGGCAGCGCCGACGCGGCGGTCGTGCTGCCCGAGGATTTCCAGGATGCGGCGGGGGGCTTGTTTTCGGGGCGTCCTCTGGAGCTGGATGTGATTGTGTCGCCGAAGAACGCGGCGCAGTCGGGTCTGCTGGTGGGCAAGCTGAACGAGCTCGCGTTCAAGCAGCTTTCGCGGTCCTTTGGCGACGCGGAACTGACGCGGAAGCTTGCCGATCAGGGGAAACAGTCGATCGCGAGTTCCGACACGCTCGGCCCGGTGCAGAAGGTACTGCTGGGAACGCTCTTTGACACGGTGAGCGGGCTGAGCGCGGCGAACGCGACTCCGGCGGGCGCGGACGATGGAGCGGCTGGGGGGCTCGCGGGGTGGCAACCGATTCGCGTGACCACTCGCGAACTCGAGGTCGTGAACAAGGGGCCGCTTAACTCCTTCGAGGTGAGCTTTCCGCAGGGCGTGGTCTGGGGGCTCATGGGGTGCGTGATGGCGTTCGGTGTTTCGGTGGTGACCGAGCGGTCGCGCGGCACGCTCTCGCGGCTGCGGATCGCACCGATCTCGAAGTCTCAGATTCTGCTGGGCAAGGCCCTCGCGTGCGCGATTGGGTGTCTTGCGGTCATGGGAATCCTGCTGGGACTCGCGGTTGTCGCGCTGGGCGTCCGGGTGCAGAGCTGGCCGATGATGGCGATCGCCGTGATCGGGATCTCGCTCGGGTTTACCGGGCTGATGATGCTCATCGCGGGTCTCTCCCGAACGGAAGGGGCCGCGCAGGGGCTGGCCCGCGCCATCATGCTCATCCTGGCGATGATCGGCGGGGGGAGCATTCCGACGGCGTTCATGCCACCGCTGATGCGGCAGCTCAGCGGGGTCAGCCCGTTCCGATGGGCTGTTGAGGCGGTGGAGGGGGCGATGTGGCGGGGCTTCTCGCTTGCGGAGATGGCAATGCCCGTCGGCATCCTCCTCGGAGTGGCCGTCGTTGGGTTTGCGATCGGCATCTCGACGCTTCGTTGGGACGACGACTGAACCCGGCGTACGCTTCTGCTGGCCGGGCGGGTAGCTCAACGGCCAGAGCATTCGCCTTACACGCGAAGGGTTCCGGGTTCGAATCCCGGCCTGCCCATTTCCGTTACGAACACGTCTCCCGATGAACGCCCTCGATCTCCTGTACATCCCCCTCGCGTTGCTGACCGCTCCCTGGTGGGCCGGCAAGAAGCGGGCGGGCTGGGCGGAGCGATTCGGGAAGATTCCCGCGCTTCCTCCAGCGAAGGCTGGGGCCAAGGGGCGCGTGCTGCTTCACGCTGTTTCGGTCGGTGAGGTCAACGCGCTCCGCGAGTTGATTCCGCTCCTCGCGCCGCACGCCGACGTCGTGGTGTCATCGACGACGGATACGGGCCTCGCCCGCGCCCGCGAGGTTTGCGGGACGATGGCGACGGCGGTCCGCTACCCGCTCGACTTCTCCCCGAGCGTCCGGAGCTTTCTGAACGCGGTCAAGCCCGACGTGGTGATCCTCGTCGAACTCGAGATCTGGCCGAACTTTGTGGCCGAGTGTTCTGCGCGGCGACTGCCGATCGCGGTGATCAATGGTCGCCTGAGCGAACGGTCCTTCAAGGGCTACAGCCGGTTCAAGTGGTTCTTCGCTCGGTCGTATCGCAGGCTGCATGCCGCGGCGGTTCAGGAGGAGGCGTACCGGGCGCGTTTCGAGGCGATGGGGGTTGAGGCTTCGCGGCTGCGGGTGACCGGGTCGATGAAGTGGGACGCGGCTCGGTTGCAGAACGATGCTCCGGGGGCGGAGCAACTGGCGTCGGAGTTGGGTATCGACCGCTCGAAGCCGCTGATTGTTGCGGGCAGTACGGGTCCGCTGCCGGGGCGGGCGGCCCCGCCGGGGTTTGATGGCGAGAACGGGCGTCCGGCGTGGGGTGAGGAGGCGCTGCTGCACGCGGCGTGTCCGCCGGGGGTTCAGCTGTTGTGTGCGCCGCGGAAGCCGGAGCGATTCGAGGAAGCGGCGGCGGCGATGCCGGGGTGCGTGCGTCGGACGTCGCGGCCGAAGGGAGCGGGTCCTGGGGCGGTGGGGCCGACGCGGTTTCTGCTGGATTCGATTGGGGAGTTGCGGGCGGCGTACTCGTTGGCGGACATCGCGATCGTGGGGAGGAGCTTCGGCGATTTGTATGGATCGGACCCAGTGGAGCCGGTTTCACTCGGGAAACCCACGGTAATCGGACCACGATTCGGAGATTTTTCGTTTGCGGTGGAGGCACTTTGTGCGGGCGGGGGGCTGAAAGTGGTGTCGGCGGCGGATCTGCGACAATGTCTAGATGACCTGTTGGGCGATCCTGGGGCCCGAAGGGCACTTGGAGAGGCCGGTCGGGCCGTGATCTGCGAACATCAAGGGGCGAGTCGGGCTCATTGCGAACTGGCGTTGAGTCTGCTCGACAAATCAGCGCGAGGCTGATAGGGTTCTGCACGGGAAGCGTGATGGTCTGGATCAGGGAAGACCCCGGACTTGTGCGCGAACGCCGTTTCGGAGAAGATCCGCAACGGGTAGTGGGGGGGACCCGTAGGCTTGGAGCCTGGCCTCGCGGAACTGAGGCGGGGTATGTGTGTGCCTACGCCCGGCGCGGCCCTGGACTGCCGCCGAGCTTGAGTAAGAGAATGCCGCTGCGGAAGGCAGCGGGTGGGAGCTTTGCCGATGCAGAATCGAACCTTGGCCCTCTTGAAGAACTGGCTGATGGGAAGGACGACGGGGGCCGACTCGGGAGTTGAAACGCTTGAAGTCCGGCAGATGCTGTCGGCGGCACTCCCCGCGGATGCGAGCTACCTGGATTGGGGCAACTCTCGCGTTGCCGCGATCACAGGCTCTTATATCGTCACGTTCGAGGAACACCTTGGGAACGAGCGGGCGGAACTTGTCGCCCGCGAAGTCGCCACCCGATTGGGTGTGACGGTTGAGAGCGTGAGTTCGATCGGCCGTGGTGGGTGGGCGGAGATCCGGACGCGTGGGGTGGTTTCGAAGACGGTGGCGAACCGCGTCGTCAACGACATGTCGGACGTGATCGGCATCGAGCCGAACCTGTTGCACGAGACCACGCGCGTTCCGAACGACCCGCAGTTCAATGAGCAGTGGGGTCTGCGTAACACGGGGCAGTTCATCGAGGGGCAGTTGGGCACGTTGGGTGCTGACATCAGCGTGGAAGAGGCCTGGGACGTCACGATCGGCGATCGCAACGTCGTGGTGGCGGTGATTGACTCGGGCGTTGACATCGACCACCCGGATCTCGCCCCCAACCTGTGGGTGAATCCCGGTGAAGTGGCCGGCAACGGCCTGGACGACGACGGCAACGGCTTCATCGACGACGTCAACGGCTGGGACTTCGGCGTCAACGACAACAA
>JBIKMF010000485.1:0-2769 GCA_044359425.1 Phycisphaerales bacterium | reverse complement strand
CGCCGTTTTCGGCGACGGTGACGTCGGCACCGGCCTTTCGGAGGTGGAAGGAGATGAGGCGTTGGTTGTCGGGGCCGTCTTCGGCGAGGAGGATGCGGCCGCGGAGGGGTTCGGAGGCGGAGGTGGGGGAGGCGGGCGGCGGGGTGGGGCGGCGGACGGAGTCGATGGAGTGGATGAGGGAGGCGGAGGGAGAGGGGGAGAGGGGGAGGGTGACGCGGAAGGTGGAGCCGACGCCGGGGGCGGTGGTGACGAGTTGAACGTCGCCGCCGAGGAGTTGTGCGAGGCGGCGGGAGATGCAGAGGCCCAGGCCCGTGCCACCGAAGCGGCGGCTCATGCTGGTGTCGGCCTGGGTGAAGGATTGGAAGAGGAGGCCGGCCTGTTCTGGGGACATGCCCAGGCCGGTGTCGGTGATGTCGATGACGAGGGTGTCGTTGACGTTGTTGATGGAGAGTCGGATCTCGCCGCGTTCGGTGAACTTGACGGCGTTGCCGCAGAGGTTGATGAGGATTTGGCGGACGCGTGTGGGGTCGGTGAGGACGGAGGAGGGGATTGGGGCGAGGAGTTCGGCGGAGAAGATGAGGCCCTTGGACTGAGCGCGGGGGCGCATGAGGGACTCGACGGCGGCGAGGAGGGCGGGGAGGTCGGTTTCGACGCTTTCGACCTGCATGCGGCCGGCTTCGATCTTGGAGATATCGAGGATGTCGTTGACGACCATCATGAGGTGGTCGCCGGCCTTCTTGATGGTTTCGACGAGTTCGGCGCGGCGGCGTTCGGAGGATTCGCCAGCGTTCTCTTCGCGGAGGAGATCGGAGTAGCCGAGGATCGCGGTGAGGGGGGTGCGGATCTCGTGGCTCATGTTGGCCAGGAACTCGCTCTTGGCGCGGCTGGCGGCTTCTGCGGCGTCGCCGAGGCGGACCATTTCGAGGCGCTGGAGTTCGCGGTCGGTGATGTCGGAGTGGGTACCGACGAGGCGGATGGCGGCGCCGCTTTCATCGCGTGACATGACGCGGGCGCGGGAGAGGAGCCAGCGCCACTGGCCGTCGGAGTGGCGCATGCGGTAGACGGCTTCGAAGAGTTCGGTGGAGCCGCTGAGGTGGGACTGGAGTGTGGCGGTGGTTGAGGAGCGGTCGTCCTCGTGGATGAGGTCGAGGATGTCGTTGAAGGTGATGGGCGCGGCTTCTTCGGCGATGCCGAGTTGGGTGAGCCAGCGGGAGTCGACGAGGACGTAGCCGGTGAGGGGGTTGAGGTCCCACGAACCGAGTTCACCACCGGAGAGCGCGAGCTCGAAGCGTTCGCGTTCCTGTTCGAGCTGCTGTGAGGCGTCGAGGAGTCGTGCTTCGGCGTGTTTGCGGGCGGTGATGTCGCGGAGGAAGGCGCTGAAGGTGGTGCCGTCGGCGTCGTGGTTGGCGGTGATGGCGAGTTCGATGCTGAGCGGCGTGCCGTCGCTGGTGACGGCGGGGACTTCGATGCGGCGGCCCAGGACGCGGGACTCGCCGGTCTGGATGAAGCGGCGGAGGCCTGCGCGGTGGGCGTCGCGGAACTCGGCGGGGATGATGAGTTCGCTCATGTCCTGGCCGAGTGCTTCTTCGGGGGTGAAGCCGAAGGTGCGGGAGGCCTGGGCGTTCCACGCGGTGACGCGACCGGCGGCGTCCATGCAGACGACGGCGTCGAGGGCGGTGTCGATGATCCGGCGGACGCGGGCCTCGTTGCTGACGAGGCGCTGCTCGGCCTCGCGGCGATCGTGGATGTCCATGATGGCGCCGTCGATGAACGAGGGGCCCTGGTCGTCGAAGACGACGTGGCCCTTCTCGTGCACCCAGCGGAACTGCCCGGAGCTGTGGCGGACGCGGTACTCGAGTTCGAAGACCCCCAGGCCGTCGAGCGCGGTCTGGCGCGCGGTTTCGCGGCAGGCGCGGTCGTCCTCGTGGATCATGGAGGGGAGGAGGTCGGGGGAGGCGAGGAGTTCGTCGGGTTCGACGCCGAGGATGTCGCGGGTGGGGTCGCTGGCAAAGCTGAAGCGGTAGTTGTCGCGGAGTTCCTGGCGGTAGGTCAGGCCGGGGGTGTTCTGAACGAGGGAGCGGAACTTGAGCTCGGCGTCTGCGAGCGCGCGGCCGCTCTGCTTGAGCTCCGACTCGTGGTTCTCGAGGGCGTCGAGCATGCGGTTGAACTCGAGCGAGGCAAGGCGGATTTCACCGTGGCCGGGGACTGTGACGCGGGCGGATGGATCGCCGGCGAGCCGTTGCTTGATGGTGTCGGAGAGGGAGCGGAGGGGTCGGAAGACCAGGACGTAGAGGAGGGCGATGGCGGCGAGGGATTGGAGGAGAACGGCGGCCATGGTGCCGCGGGTGGTGGCGGCCGACGCGGTGTCTACTGCGGCGTCGATGAGGGAGCGGTCGAGGTGGACCATGCATGCGCCGTGGACGGTTGCGCCGTTGCGTTGGTAGGAGAAGGGGGCGGTGAAGTCGATCTCGGATTCGTGGAGGTGGACGCCGTGGTGTTCGCCGTGGTCGAGGGCTTCGCGGATGTCTTCGGCGACGTTGTGCGTGGGGAGTTCGTCGAGGTGCTTGCCTGCCCACTCGGGGCGGCTGGAGGCGACGACGCGGGGGCCGTCCGGGTCGGAGACGGCGACGATGATCAGGGTTACGCCGCGTTCGGCGGCGAGGAGTTCGACGAACTGCTGGGTGTGGGACTCGTCGGCGACGGTTTGGCCGGCGGCGGCGATGGCGGAGACGATGGTGCGGCCGCGGTCGAGCTCGCGTTCGCGAAGGG
>JBIKMF010000484.1:0-2773 GCA_044359425.1 Phycisphaerales bacterium | reverse complement strand
GTACCGTGGCGCTCTACCCGATCGGCTGCGGCGTGCAGGGGCATATCCAATACTCGTACACCGTGAGTGCCACGGCCTGCAGCCGGGGATCGGTCCTCGTGCAGGCCTCGGGGACTCCGGGCTCGTGCGCGGCGGACTTCAACTGCTCGGGTACGGTCGACGGCGACGATGTCGTGGCGTTCTTCGGTCGCTGGGATCTGGGGCTCGCGGACATCAACGGCGACACCCTCACCGACGGCGACGACGTGATGGCCTTCTTCGAGCGGTGGGATGCCGGCTGCTGACCTGTGAGGCGGGTCTCGATTCCCCGTGCAAACGTTGGTATGCTCCCCGTGACGGCGGTTGCCGCGACGGAGGAGGTTTCCCATGAGGCTGATGTCTGTGTTGTCGGTGGTGGTGTGCGCGCCGGGTGCGTTGGCGCAGGTCTCCTTTCAGCCGTTGGGTGATTTGCCTGGCGGTGGGGAGTACAGCGAGGCGTGGGGGGTCTCGGCGGACGGTGCCGTTGCGGTGGGGGCGAGCGTGGTGGGGGGGTCGGGGATCTCGCCGGTGATGGATGGGTTCATCTGGCTGGAGGAACTTGGTTTGCAGCCTCTGCTGGGGACGACCAATGGTCCGAGCGTGCGGGCGCAGGGTGTTTCGGCGGATGGCTCGGTGATCGCGGGGGTGGCCGACTACGGCGCGTTCAACCCGCTGGGGTCGCAGGCATTCGTGTGGACCGCGACGGGGGGGATGCAACTGATCGGCGATCTGCCGGGCGGGAGCTCGCCGCGAGGGGTGGGGCGAGGGATCAGCGCGGACGGTGGCGTGGTGGTGGGGATCGGGGACTCTGGGCTCGGAACGCAGGCGTGGCGGTACAGCGTGGCGACGGGGGTCTTCACGCCGCTGAACGACATTGCGGGCGGGGGGAACGAGTGCTTCGGCTACGCGGTGAGCGACGACGGCCGCGTGGTGGTTGGGGTGGGTCGGGGATCAAACGGAACCCGCGCGGTGCGCTGGGTGGAGGGGACTTTGCCCGAGGTGCTGGGCGTGCTGCCAACGCCCGCCGGGTTCGAACCCAACAGCGCGGCGGAGGCGGTGAACGCGGACGGCACGGTGGTGGTGGGGTGGTCGCGGAGTGTGAACTCGCCCCAAGGGGCCGAGGCGTTCCTCTGGCGGGAGGGGCAGGGGATGATCGGGCTGGGGGACTTGGCGGGGGGCGCATTCCAGAGCTGGGCGTACGGGGTGAGCGATGACGGGAGCGTGGTGGTGGGGCGGGCGTCGATCCAGGGGCCGTGCGGGCCCTTCGGGTGCGGGAGCGAGGGCCGCGCGTTCATCTGGGACGCGACCAACGGCATTCGGGACCTGCAGCAGCTCGCGACGGAGGGCGGGGTGGACTTGACGGGTTGGAAGCTGGTCGAGGCCCGCGGGGTTTCGGCGGATGGTCGGACCATCGTCGGGAACGGGATCAACCCGCGGGGCCTGAACGAGGCGTGGCGGCTCTCGCTCGGCGGGTCTGCGTGCGTGGGCGACTTCACCGGCGACGGCGCGGTGGACAGCGACGACGTGATCGCGTTCTTCGGCGCGTGGGACGCGGGGCTGTCGGGCGCGGACGTCACGCGGGACGGGGGCGTGGACAGCGACGACGTGATTCAGTTCTTCGCGCGGTGGGACGCGGGGTGCTGAGGAAAAACAGAACTTCCCCGGACCAAGAACGGAGCCCGGGGAAGTCGAGTTCTGCTTTCTCGCACGCGGTGTTACGCGGCGGTCCGCGGAGCTTTGCTCCGCAGGCCGAGCAAGTAGCCATCGCCGTCGCGTTCGCAGCGAACGACGATCCCGATATGCCGCGGCCAGACGGTCTTGTCCGGCATGAGCGAGAAGGCTGCACCCGGTGCCACCGGCACCGAGCTCCGCACCCCAAGGCCCGATTCGCTTGCATCGAGCAGGCGAACCTTCAGAATCTTTCCGGGTCCGGCGTCGTCGGTGAACACCGCGACGGCTTCCCCGCCTACATCGTGTCGAGTTGCCCGCCTCCGGTCGAAGCGGAGGGGGTGGTCCTTGCCACCGTGGGAGGTGTTGGTCGTTGGCATTGCCGTCGCGATCCTTCGCGTCGTCATCGATGACATTGCGCACTCCGATCTTGTGTGCGCCGACCAGGTCTTCCAGAGGCTTCCCTGCCACCGGATCAGAACCGGACCATGAAGAAGCTATCGGAGGGCCGAGGGGGGCACTTCAGTCCCGGACCGGAGCGTGGCGGATTTTGGAGCTTCTTTGCCCCATTGGGGTGCAGTCCTTAGACTCTCCCATGCGAAATCCCCTGACCGCGACCGTTGCGTTGGTGACCCTGGCCGCCCTGCTTCCGGCGTGTGCACCCTCGGTGTACTCGCAGAAGTCGGAGAACTCGGGGGTGAAGAAGGCGGAGCCGGTGGTGTATATCTCGGGGTTCCTGAGCGACTACTCGCAGCTCAAGCCCAGCCCGATTCACGAGGGGACGTGGTACGAGATGAGCAAGTCTCTGAAGGGTTACACGGGGTTGATCATCGAGAACCCGGTGATGCACGAGCACGCGTACACAAGCGAGGGGCCGGACCCGGCGACCACGCTCGCGCTGACGGAGAAGCTGCGTTCAGAAATGGTGAACACGCTGGGTCAGCAGTTCTCGATCACCGGTCAGCCGGGGCCGCGGGTGGCGGTGCTGCGGATGGCGATCACGCAGGTGGCGCGGTCGCGTTCGCATGATCTTCGCTCGCGGAGGATCGGCGGGGCGGCGGGTGAGCTGGAGATCGTGGATTCGCGG
>JBIKMF010000483.1:0-2785 GCA_044359425.1 Phycisphaerales bacterium | reverse complement strand
CAGGGCGCGGCGCCAGCCGCCCACGGTCCACGCGACGTCGCGCGTCGGGTTGGCCGCGAGGAGTCGTTCGAAGTCGTTCATCGCGCGTTCGTCGGCGAGTTCGGTGAGCGCCTGGCCCGCGGCGAGGCGGGTGCGGATCTCGGGGGAGTTGAGCATGCCCACGAGCGCGGTGTACGCGGCGTTGCGGTCCGCGGACGCGAACTGCACGATCGCGGTCGCGGCCCTGGCGCGTGTGCGCGGGAGGCTTGAGGGACCGGAGAGCTTGATGGCCGCGGCGAGGGCCTCGCTTCCCCCCCGGACGCTGATGGCGTCGAGCGCGGCGACGCGCATGCCGTCCTCCTGAGAGTCGCTTTGCATGGCCTGGTCGATGATGGCGGCGGCGTGCGGGGTTGCGAGGGCGCCGACCGCGCGGGTTGCCGCGGCGCGGACCTTCTGGCTGGGATCGCGGGTCGCGAGGGCCTCGATGATCGGGGCGACCGACGCGGCGCCGGCGGCGTCGAGGCGGTTGTCCTTCTGGAGGCGGGAGAGTTGATCGGCCGCGGCTTCGCGGACTTCCCAGCGGTCGATCTCTGGGCTGAGGAACGGCGTGAGCTGCGCGAGGGAGCACGTGGCGCCGAGCGTGCGGATCGCGGCGACCCGGAGCGGCACGGCCTGGGAAACGTCGGCGGCGATTGCACCGGCGGTGGCGGCGAACTCGGCGTCGCGTGCGTTCTCGAGAGCGCGGAGCGCGACGATGCGGGCGGGAAGCGGGAGCGTGCTGGACGCCTGCGCACGCCAGGCCTCGGGCGACTGCTCGAGGTTCATCTCGGCGAGGAGCGCGAGGGTGGGATCGAGCGCGACGAAGGTCGGCTTCGTGGCGCAGGGGATCTTGACGGAGCGCGTGCGCCCGGTGACGGCGATGCGTTCGATTCTTTGCGGAGATCCCGAACCACCGAGGACCATCGGGAGGGCGAACTCGAAGGCGGGGTTGTCCGCGTCGATCTGCTGTGTCTGCGTGATATCGACGGTGAGTTCGCCGTTCTCCCACGAGGTCTTGACGCTAAGCCGGGGAATGCCGGGGCGTTCGACCCACTGGCGGAAGAACTGCCGGAGGTCTTTGCCCGAGACGTCTTCGAGAGCGGTGCGCAGGTCGATGGACTCGGCGGTCTTGAGGGCGCGGCGTTCGATGAAGAGCTTGACGCCCTTGAAGAACAGGTCATCGCCGAGGCCGACGCGGAGCATGTGCAGCACGCTCGCGCCCTTCCCGTAGGGATTGGCGGCGCGCCGGAAGGGTTCCCACGGGTGGCCGTAGACCTTGGAAGCCATGCCGTTGCCCTGGGGCGCGGGGATCCGATCGGCGGCGATGACGCCGTCGAAGTTGCCTCGGATCGAGGCGAAGTAGGCGTTGGGACCGTCGCGGTGCTCGAACCAGAGCGAGGTGAAGTACGTGGCGAAGCCCTCGTTGAGCCAGATGTGCTCCCAAGAGTTGCAGGTGACGAGGTCACCGAACCACTGGTGGGCGAGCTCGTGCGAGATCAGCCCGTCCATGTCGTGATCGAGCTGGGCATCGCGGGCGATGATCGACGACTCGTGGAGCGTGGTGCAGGAGGTGTTCTCCATGCCGCCGGCGCCGAAGTTCCAGACGACGGACTGGGCGTACTTGTCCCAGGGGTACGCGTGGCCGGTAAGTTTCTCGAAGAGCGTGACCATGTCCTTCGTACGGCCGAAGGTGCCGGCGACGTCGTACTTGCGACCGAGGGGCGCGTAGACGGGCATCGGGAGTTCGCGGGTGCCGACGTCGACGATGTCGAACTTGCCGACGACCATCGAGACGAGGTAGTTGACGTGGGGCTTGTCCTGGATCCAGTGGAAGCGAGAGACTTCGCCGGAGGTGGCGCGGGATTCGAGGCGGCCGTTGGACAGGACCTCGTAGCCCTTGGGGACGTTCACGATCAGCTCGGTCGCGAGACGCTCGTTGGGGAAGTCGAGGCAGGGGAACCAGTATGAGTTGGTTTCGGGCTGGCCCTGCGTGTGGATCTGCGCGGGGCGGCCGGGCCACGCGGGGGACTCGGGAGTCCAGATGAGGCCGAGCTGCGGCGACTCCACGCGGTAGTTGGTGGTGATGGTCGCGGTCTCGCCGGGCTTAAGCGCGGGGGAGAACGAGAGCGTGAGGTGGCCATCCTCCTGCGTGAAGGAGACGTCGCGTCCTTCGGCGGTGACGGCGGTCACGACGAGGCCGACGGCGTTGAGCTGGATCTTGGGCACGTCGCGGAGGCCGAGGGTCGAGACGGTGAGGCGCTGCACACCCGCGAGCTTGGGCGTGTTCATGTCGGCGATGGTGAGTTCGAGCACCATGCGCTGCGCATCGACGAGGCGGTGCGGCGGGAAGTTGCGGAGGTTGCGGCCGGTGTCGGGATCGAATCCGGCGGGTGCGCGCGATGAGGGCACGAGGAGCAACTTCGAGTGGAGGCACTCGTTCTCACCCGCGAAGGCGGGGGTCAGCGCGAGGCCGGCGGCGAGCAGAAGGGCGGTGGTTCTCATCGGGTAGCTCCTTCGCCGAGCGCGAGCGAGCGGACGGGTGAAGCGTTGCGGAGGGCGAGGATCCACCGGCGAGCGGTGGAAGCGATGCGGGATCGCAGGAGCGATTCCGCGGCGACGAGGCGGACTTCGGGCGGAACGTCGGCACGCGCTGCCGCGCGGGCGAGGGCGAGACGGGCGGCGTCGGAGTCGATGGAGGCGAGGGCCTCGGCGGCATCGACGGCGGCGAAGAGCGTGGGCGGGGCTTCGAGTTCGTTGATCCACATGG
>JBIKMF010000238.1:0-6571 GCA_044359425.1 Phycisphaerales bacterium | reverse complement strand
CGGACGTCCCATGAGGCGGGCGTCCTCTTCGTTGAAGCGGATCGCCATGCCGCCGGACGTCGCCAGGAGCAGATCGTCCTGCCCGTCGGTCAGCGTGACGTCCAGGAGCGAATCGCCGTCCTTCAGGCCGACCGCGATGATGCCGGAAGCACCGACGTTGCGGTACTCCTTCAGCGCGGTCCGCTTCACGATGCCGTTTCGGGTGACGAAGGTGAGGTAGTTGCTACCTTCCTCGAAGTTCTTGATCGCGAGGTACGCGCACGTCCGCTCACCCGGCTTGAGCGCAATGATGTTGACGATCGCACGCCCGGTGGAGGTGCGGCTCATCTCGGGAATCTCGAACACCTTGATCTTGAACACACGCCCCGTGTGCGTGAAGCAGAGCAGGTCGTCGTGCGTCCCCGCGACGAACAAGTGTTCGATGAAGTCGTCGTCGGCGCGGGTGTCCCCCGCGCGGATGCCCTTGCCGCCGCGATTCTGCTGGCGGTACGTGTCGAGAGGAACTCGCTTCACATAGCCCTGGTGGCTGATGGTGAGCGCGACGGTCTCCTGGGGGATGAGCTCCGCGATGTTGATGTCCGCGCCGGCATCCTCGATCCGGGTTCGGCGGGGCGAGCCGTACCGAGCCCGCATCTCCTCCGCGTCCGCCTTGATGATCGCCCACACCCGCGGAGCGGAGGCCAGGATGTCCTCAAGGTCCGCGATCTTCTCGACGAGTTCCCTGTACTCGCTCACCAGCCGCTCGATCTCCAGCCCAACCAGCTGGATCAGCCGCATCGCACCGATGTGCTCGGCCTGCACACGCGTCAGCAGAATCCCGCCCGCCGCGGCGTTCGACGAAACGATCTTCATCAACGCTTCGGGGATCTTCGGGGCGTGCGGATGCCCCGCGGGAATCGAGAACCGACGGGCCATCAGGCGCTCGATCGCTTCCTCGCGAGTCTTGCTCGCCCGGATCTCGCGGATCACCTCGTCGATGTCGCACACCGCGAGGATCATGCCCTCCAACAGGTGCGCGCGCTTCTTGGCCTCGCGAAGCTGGTACGCGGTCCGCCGACGGATCACGTCCACCCGGTGATCGATGTAGCAATCGATCAACTGGCGAAGGCTCAGCGTCCGCGGCTGGCGGTTGACCAGCGCGATGTTCATGATGCTGAACGTCTGCTGCAGCGGCGTGAACTCGTACAACTGGTTCTCGACGACCCGCGGATCCCCGCCCTTCTTCAGCTCGATCACGACCTTCGTCTGCGCCTCGCGGCCCGAGTAGTCGTGAACGTCCGACACATCGCCGATCTTCTCTTCTTTGATCGCGTCCACGATCCACTCGACCAGGTTGCCCTGGGCGACCATGAACGGAATCTCATCGATCACGATCGCGTGACGGTCCTTGCCCGTCTCCTCGACGTGCACCGTGCCCCGCACCGTCACCTTGCCACGCCCGTTCAGATACCCCTCGATGATCCCCCGACGCCCATGGATCACGCCGCCCGTCGGAAAGTCCGGGCCCTTGATCCCGTGGCGAACGATGTTCCCCGACTCATCCAACACATCCCGCATCAGCTCGTCCAACCCGATCTCCGGGTTGTCCAGCACGCGGATGATCGAATCGAAGACCTCGGTCGGATTGTGCGGGGGCAGACTCGTCGCCATCCCCACCGCGATCCCCACCCCGCCGTTGATGAGCAGGTTCGGGAACTTCCCCGGCAACACCGTCGGCTCCATCAACCGATCGTCGTAGTTGGGCTGAAAGTCCACCGTCTCCTGATCAATGTCCGCGAGCATGTCCATCGCGGCCTGCTTCATCCTGGCCTCGGTGTACCGCTGCGCAGCCGGCGCATCTCCGTTGATCGAGCCGAAGTTCCCCTGCGGATCAATCAGCGGGGTCCTCATTCTCCACCCCTGCGCCATGATGACGAGGGTGGGATAGATCACCGCGTCACCGTGCGGGTGGTAGTCGCCCGAAGTCTGGCCTGTGATCTTCGCGCACTTCAGGTGCTTCTTGCTCGGGCGAAGCTTCAGATCTTCCATCGCCACCAGGATCCGCCGCTGGCTCGGCTTCAGGCCGTCGCGCACATCCGGCAACGCACGATCCATGATCGTGCTCATCGCGTACGTGAGATAGCTGTCCTTCAGCTCCCGCTGAATGTCCAGCTCCACGATGTGGCCGTGGTTGTGGGTCGATGCCCCCTCTGGCTTTTCGCTCATCTCGGCCTCCCGCGCATCCCGAAGCGCCCCGCGAATCGGTTCCTTCCGATACCGCTCACGCCTCCCAAACAATCTCCGAAATACTAGGCTTCCAGCCGCCCGTTTTCACCCCCGGAGTCCCACGAAAACACCAAGAATTCACGGAGTTTCGGGGGGTACCGCCGCCGCCGCGTCCAGCGTCCGCACCAACTCCGAAACCGCCAGCAACCCCACCGCCTGAACCTCCGGCGGCTGCCTCATTTCCCATACCGACGTCCGCATTCCCCACTCCGCCCGCGCCCGGTCGCTCGCCGCATACGCCGCATGCTCATCCACCGCCAGCTGCCTCGCAAACCGACCGAGCAACGACAGCCGAATCAGCTCCTTCAGCTTCTCATCCGACCCCGTCAACCTCGGATCCCGCGCCATCGTCGCCAGAAACGCCCCCGGCTTCAGCCCGAGCCACGTCGGCAGCGGCTGCGGGCTATTCGTAAACACGATCCCCCCAACCAGATCCGGCCCATCCTCCCCGGCATCGCGCGAGGAGAGCTGGTGATCCCACACGTCCGTCCGCATCTCACGAAGCGCGGTCGCCGCGGCGACCTGCGGCTTTCCCGCCGCGAGTTCCAACTCGGCCCACCCCAGATAGGGCATATGTGCCACCAGCATCTTCGCCGGGGTCTCCGTGTAGATCGCTCGGAGTGAAGCCTCGGCATTCTGATGGCCCAGGCGAACCAGGGCCAGGGCAACCATGGACCTCGCCGCCACCGCCACCTTCTGGTCCCACCCGGTCCCGGGCGCGTATGCCCCCCCCACCGCCAACGTCGCCATCTCCCACGCGCCGTCCGGGACACCATTCCTCGCGTCCGCACCTGTTGTTGCCGCGATAATCAGTGCTGCGGAGACTTCAACCCCCAGAACCGGCGTCCGCTCCGCCCCCGCGAACAGGCCGTCCACCAACTCCGTCGCCAGCTTGGCCGCCCGCCCTCGTGCTTCCTGGTCGACGGACTGAATCTCAGCGAAGTTCCGGAGGGCGTGGACGGCGAGAAGGGTCTCGAAGGCACCGGCCGGGTCTTCGTCTGGGGGAACTCCCAGCTTGAGGGTCCCAAGCAGCACGGTGACGTCGCGAGGCTCGGCAAGTGAAGCCCCAGGGTCGATCCGCCGCGTGGTGACCCGACGGCCCAGATTCTCCGCGAGGTCGACGGCCAACTGCCGGAGCGAGGCGGTGGTGATCTCGCGGGCCTCGATGGTCCGGCCACCTCTAAAGAGGAACGCGGGACTCTCGCCGACCCGCTTCTGGGCGAGGTGGCGGGTGCGGATGGAGTAGAAGACCGCGCCGCGTTCTTTCGACAGGATCGCGGGCTGGGCCTTGGGGTCGCTGCGGACGACCGGGGCGGCGTCGCCGGAGAGCCGGCTGAGGAGCGCGACGGCCGCCTCGCTCGGCGAATACCCCAGGGTGAGCATCTGGCCGGCGAACATGGCTTCCTCTCGCTCGCCGACCCGCACGGCGACACCGTCGTCGCCGGCCCGGAAGAGGAGGTCGAACTCGAGCCAGGTCTGGGCCTGGACGGGGACGGGGGTGCCGCCGAGTTCGAGGCTGATCATGAGTTTGGCGGCCTCTTCGCGCCGGGCCTTCTCCCCAACGGCATCGTGGGACCACGGGAGCTTGCGCTCGGCCATGAGCATGGCGCGCTGTGCCGCGGCGTGGATGGCGGAGCCGTCGGCGGCGAGGGCGGTGCCGCGGCCGACGACGAGGCCATCGAGGCGGAGGGTGAAGGCGGCGGCGGGGACGGCGGGTTCGGGTTCTGGGACGGGGGGGAGGTTCCAGTCACGGATCCAGCGGTCGGCGGCCTGGTAGAGGCGCATGGCTTCGGCCGGGGGCACGGGGCGTGCGGGGTCGGTGGCAGCGGGTTGGGCGAGGGCGGGGAGGGCGAGCAGCGCTGATGCGAGAAGGCAGCGCGCGATGATGCGGAGAAGCGACGGTCGGCAAGGGCTGCGGGGCGTGGGGTCCGAAAACCGGTGAAAAGAGGGGAAGTGGCGGTGCGGGCGGGAATGGCACATGGATTGTTCCATGAGATGTGGTACAACTGAAAAGATGAGGACGGCCATGAAAGTACTCGTTCAAATCAATGAAACCCACCGCAAAGTCGCCTTCTTGTGCCTGCTGACCTTTCTGGCGATGTGCTGAGCGGGAGTGAGTAGGAAGGGTACAAAGAAAGCACCCCGGAGGAGGCTCCGGGGTGCAAAGGGTTTCGTATCAGCGCCGCGAGAGGTTCTCGCGGCGGCGGTGTTTTTGGATCCGATTACTGGAAGCGGATCTTGTCGGTGCCCATGGCGCCGTGGTCGTCCATACCGCCGCGGGTCGGGGCGTTGCGGCCCTTCTTGGGAGAGTCTTCCTCGACGGGGGTGCCGCCGGTGGAATCGCCCCACTGGGCGCGCTTGAGGGAGAGGCCGATCTTGCGGTCGGCGCGGTCGACGCGGAGGATCTTGACGTCGACTTCATCGCCGGGCTTGACGATGTCCTGCGGGTTTTCGACCTTGTGGTCGGCCAGCTCGGAGATGTGGAGGAGGCCTTCGAGGTCCTGCTCGAGCTCGACGAAGACACCGAAGTTGGTGATCTTGGTGACAGCACCGCGAACGACCATGCCGGGCTTGTAGTGCTCGGGGATGGCGTTGAGCCACGGATCCTCGGTGAGCTGCTTCATGCCGAGGCTGATGCGCTGCTTGTCGCGGTCGACTTCGAGGACGACGCACTTGACCGAATCGCCCTTCTTGAGCATTTCGTTGGGGTGCGTGACCTTCTTGGTCCAGGACATATCGGAGATGTGGAGGAGGCCGTCGATGCCGGGTTCGATCTCGACGAACGCGCCGTAGTTGGCGAGGTTGCGGACCTTGCCTTCGATCATGGTGCCCGGGGGGTACTTCTCGCCCACGAGTTCCCAAGGGTTGACCTCGGTCTGCTTCATACCGAGGCTGATCTCGAGCTTGTCCTTGTTGATCTCGAGAACGACGACGTCAACTTCCTGGCCCTGGGTGACCATTTCGGAGGGGTGGTTGACGCGGCGGGTCCAGGACATCTCGGAGATGTGGACGAGGCCTTCGATGCCGTCCTCGAGCTTGACGAACGCACCGTAGGACATGATGTTGACGACGGCGCCGTGGACGCGGGAGCCGACGGGGTACTTCTTCTCGATCTCCTCCCAGGGGGAGGCTTCCTTCTGCTTGAGGCCGAGGGCGATCTTCTCTTTCTCGCGGTCGATGTTGAGAACGCGGACCTCGATCTTCTGATCGATCTTGAGGATCTCGCTGGGGTGGTTGATGCGGCCCCAGGACATGTCGGTGATGTGGAGGAGACCGTCGATGCCGCCGAGGTCAACGAACGCGCCGAAGTCGGCGATGTTCTTGACGGTACCGACGACGTTCTGGCCTTCCTTGAGGGTCTCGAGGAGGCGCTTCTTGGCAACGTCGCGCTCGGTCTCGATGAGCTTGCGGCGGCTGATGACGATGTTGCGACGCTCGAGATCGATCTTGAGGATCTCGGCGCGGACCTTCTTGCCGATGAGGTCGCCGATCTCGCTGGGACGACGGATGTCGACCTGGCTGGCGGGGAGGAACACGGGGACGCCGATGTCCACGAGCAGACCACCCTTGATCTTCTTGGTGACCATACCTTCGACGACATCGCCTTCCTTCTGCGTGTCGACGATGCGCTGCCAGCTGAGCATGCGGTCGGCCTTGCGCTTGCTGAGCTGGATAACGCCGTCTTCGCCCTCGAGTTCTTCGAGGAGGACGTCGATCTGATCACCGATCTTGATGTCGATGCCCTCGAACTCTTCCTTGGCGATGAGGCCTTCGCTCTTGAGGCCGACTTCGACGACGACGTCGTCGCCGGCGTAGCCGATGATGGTGCCCTTGATCAGCTTGCCGGGGGAGAGGTCCTCGACCTGCTCGGTGAGCATCGAGTCCATGTAGCCGGCGTTGGCCGTCTTCTTGCCGACAGCGGAGCCGACCAGGGCGTCCATGTCGAGATCGTGAAGACCAAGGGAAGCCAACAGTTGTTCGTCGATCATTGCGATTCCTCTTCCGGTTCCGATACACCCGACGACACCGATTCCCCAGCACCCGCGGCAACCTGCACCGCCGGGTACTTGAATGGTCTCGTGATGTGCGGCCCCGGTCGTTCGGATGTCCCGGTACGCCGGATGGGGGCGCCCGTCGATCCGATGTGGACCCAGGCGAGCAGAACTCGCCCCGGCCCGGCCCTGTGGGCCAGTATGAAACCACCATTCATCGCGACACCCCACATTGGAGCGCCAAGCGACCACCAGCCATCCGCCGGTGAGGACAGAAGTTTAGGCACGAGGTGAACAGAAGCAAAACGACGCTG
>JBIKMF010000384.1:0-4020 GCA_044359425.1 Phycisphaerales bacterium | reverse complement strand
CGGTCGCACCCTTGACCAAAGTCGCGATACAGGTACATTGCCCCGGGCAGAGCCCCGCGGCGTTTGCGCCGTATTCGTTCCCGGTTGCTCTCAAAGGAAGTGAGACATGGCAGATTCAAGGCGATTCTCCGTTGCCGGAGCGACCCCGCAGCTCGCACAAAGGTCGATTGCCGCCGCCTTCCTGCTTGGCTCGACAGCGGCCGCGGCGGACGCGCAGACCGTGGGATGGTGGCGATTTGACGAAGGTGTTCCGGGCGCTGTCGCGAGCGGGCCCATCCTTGACTCGGCCCTGGGCAACCACGGCGCTCCCGCCGGTTCACCCGTCTACGCACCGGTGGCGGACACGTGCGCCACCGACGGCTTGCGCTTTGATGGCCTCGATGATCGAGTCACCGTTCCGGATTCCTCGCTCTACGCCAACCTTCGGAGCATGACCGTTGAAGCCGTTCTCTCCACGAACGGATACAACCCGTCTCCGTTCGGCTTGAATCAGATCGTCTTCCGCGGGGACGACCGCGGCGGGCTTGATCCGTTCTTTCTCGCGATCCAGTCGAACGGACGGCTCGGTTTCTATGTCAACAACGTCTTGATCGTCGAAACTCCGACGCCCCTCCCGACGTCGTCGATCCTCCACGTCGCCGCGACACTCGATGACGGCACCGGCACCGCAGGGATTTATGTCGACCGTCAACTCGTCGCGAGCGCGACGACATTCCAGCGCCCAACGGTCGCGCTCACGGGTCCTCTTCCCGGCGTCGGGATCGGGAACGTTCAGAGCCCGAACTCCACGCAGTACTTCTGGGGCACGATCTACGAAGTTCGTCTGAGTTCGATCGCCCTCGCGTCGCTCGACCAGTTGCGCACATCTGCTCGGATCTCTCAACAACCGGAGGCCACGCGTGCTTGTGCTGGGAGCACCGCTTCCCTCTCGATCACCGCGTCAGACACCGCCTCCATCACGTTTCAATGGCGTAAGGACACCATCGCGATCGACACGCTCGGCAACCCCTCCGCCGCCAACGCCACCCTCACGCTCACCAACGTCGGCCCCGCCGATGTCGCCAGCTACGACTGCGTCGTCACCAACGCCTGCGGCAGCGTGACGAGCAACCCCGCCACGCTCACGATCTGCGTCGGCGACTTCAACTGCGACGCCGCCGTCGACGGCGACGATGTGATCGCGTTCTTCAACGCTTGGGATGCGGGCGAACTCGCGGCGGACGTCACCGGTGACGGCGGCGTCGACGGCGACGACGTCATCGCGTTCTTTGGCGCGTGGGATGGCGGGTGCTGATGTGGCAGCGACATTCCTGTCGCCGGGTCCCCGCGCCTTTCAGTCGCGTCCGTGTTTCGCACGCGTCACGAAGAGAGCGGTTGGAAAGCCGCTCAGACCCAGCCGTCTGGAGACGGCTGCCACGTCTACAGACGACTGCCACCGGCACCCACATTCCTACGGCCGGTCCGCCAACGGACGGGTCCTACCTCCGCCGGCGGCTACCAACCACCGCCAACCCGCCGAGCATCGCGAGTGCGCTGGCGCCGGACGGGATGACCATCTGAATGTTCAGCGAGTCTCCCTGTGACGAGGTTTCAACGACCTGACCCCAACCATCGGTCCAGTACGTGATGCCCGAGCAATACGACCCGACCTCCAGTCGGTATCGCACACCGGGGACCAACGAAGCCTGCACAAAGACGTACTCGCCCACTCCACCCGCGTAATCGATCGGGCGTGTGTTCGTCGACGTGTCGGTCAGGCGGATCCGACTCTCGAAGGGGAACGGATCGTAACCCGGTGCACCGCCGCGCACGCCGAAGATATGGAAGCTCGCGACGGGCTCGGTGACCTCGAAGAAGACATCGAAGAACGACTCCGCGATGCCCATCGTCGAATGCCCGACCCCTCCTCCGCCGTAGAGCGAAGTCGAGAACGTCATCGAGTCGGAGGAGAACGACGAAACCTGCTCTGCGTGGGCATCGCCGTAGCCCCAGTATGAAACCTCAACGGAGGCGGAGTACGGCGCGAAGTCGGCCGTTGAACTGTGTTCACGCTCGTGCTCGACCCACGACGGGTAGAAGTTGCTGGCGACAACGCCGCGATTCGCTGAGATGTACGTGAACTCAGGCCCGCCCGAAGCCACTCCCGCCAAGCACGCGACAGTCGCCGCGCCGATCAACGATGTGCGAAGAACGTTCATGGTCATGCTCCCTTGTTGTGGTTCTCAAACGCGATTCACCCAGCCCGATGCAGAACCGGTGACGAACGACGGGCCGGGGGCGCGGCTTTCTCGCCGCGCCCGACAAAGCGCACTCGCTCACTGAACTCGGGTGTGCTCACACGCTGCTGAGGCGGCGGATCGCCTATCGCCGGCGTCCTTTCGCGAGGGCCCCGAGCGCGATCGCGCCCAGAACGGCGGAACCGGGCGCGGGCGCGCCGAACTCGAACCATACCACCTGATCGACGTGGCGCTCACCAGGTCCCGGCAGGATCGGCACCGGCCAGAGGACGTTGGCGAATCCCAGCGTGTAGACACCCGGCTCAAGGTACGCAGACATGTGGCCCGTGGTGAGCGGCGCGGCAGGCGGAACGATATCTAGGTACATCGTCGAAGGGTCGACGATCCATGCGACTTCGGGCAGTCCGTACCACGGCAAGAACGCTTGGCTGTTAGGCCAACCCGGCCCGGAGACCAGCCAGAGCACTCCGTACTCCCCGGGAGTCGTGATGGTCACCGTCAACTGCAGGTACGCACCGGCGACGAGATAGCGCTCGTAGCCCACCGGCTCCGTCGTGTTCCAGTACGCGCTGGTCATGAGGGTGCCGCTGATCGCCCCTGTCACAGGATCCTGAGAGATGCGGTCCTGCGCCCTCGTCTGCGTGTATGTCCAATGCGGATCCTGCTGGCCGGGCGGCGGGGTCCATCGTTCGCCGTAGGTCAGGTGCTCTCTGCCCGTGTTTAAGCCGACGTCCCAGCCATCACCGGACTCAACGATGTGCCGGTGCATCATCTGGTAGTTGGTGATGATGATCTCGCCCGACGCGGGCATCGCTCCCGCGCAGGCCGCGAACAGCAACGCGGGCACCAACCGCCGCGGGGGTGATGTGCAGAAAGCGTTCATCTTGAGCTCCTCTCGCCGGAGCATCTCCAAGTCGCCGTTCTCCCGCGCCGTCGAGGGGCGACCGGAGTCTCCGACTCGCGTTCCGCGTGCATCACGGATCGCGCGCAATTCTGTCGCTCAAGCGAGTCGAGGCAAGCGTTTGAGCTTGGAATGCGAGACGAATTCGCACATTCACACGCGCGAGCGCAAGCGAATGCACAGAACCGCGAACGTCCTACGAATCTCGGCCTGACGCGTGCGAGGCTTCTCCCGTCAACCCGCGCTCACCATGGAGAGCGGTCGGAGAAACGCTCAGCCCCAGCCGTCTGAGGACCGTTGACTATTCTCCGAGTTTGCTGCTTTGCTGCTTTGCTGCTTTCTCAAACCTCAACCAGCATCGCCACCGCGTTGCCACCACCGAGGCACAACGCCACCACGCCGCGCTTGCCGCCGGTGCGCTTGAGGTTGTGGATGAGCGTGACGAGGCAGCGGGTGCCGGAGCAGCCGATGGGGTGGCCGAGCGCGGTTGCGCCGCCGGCGACGTTCACCTTCTCCTCGGGGATCCCGCCTTCCTTCATGTTCTGAAGGACCTGCGCGCAGAACGCCTCGTTGAGCTCGAAGAGGTCGATGTCATTCAGCGTGAGGCCGGCCTTGGCGATCACCGCGGGCACCGCCACCGCCGGAGCGCGGAAGATGTCCTTGGGGGACACGCCGCTGGTGTGGTACGCCACGATCTTCGCGAGGGGCTTGATGCCGAGTTCTTCGGCCTTCTTCATCGAGGCCACCGCGACCGCCGCGCCGCCGTCGCTGATCTGGCTGGCGTTGGCCGCGGTAACCGTGCCTTCCTTCGCATCGAACACCGGACGCAGTTTGGCGAGGCCGTCCGCCGTCGACTCGGCGCGGATGCCCTCGTCGGCGCTG
>JBIKMF010000482.1:0-2819 GCA_044359425.1 Phycisphaerales bacterium | reverse complement strand
CCAGCCATCGGGCGAGCGCCGGAACTCGCAGTGCCGACGCGACACGACTCCGTCGGGATCGAGCAGCACGATGTCGCACTGCGCCGAGCGACCCGCGACCACCGGGCCCGTCCGCCCGGTGATGTCGACCATCGCCGTCGTCGGGCCCGAGATCGGTTCAAGCCGCAGGGGTGGCGCACTGATCGTCGTGCTCATCGCGCGGCCCCTCCGTCACCGCCTACCCGCGGCAACGACGTCGCCGAGGGATCGATGGCCACGCCGCCGTCGGCCGGCAGCAGCATCCAGAACGTGCACCCGCGCCCTTCCGTCGACTCCGCGATGATCTTGCCGCCGTGGTCCTCGCACACCCGGCGCGCCACCGCGAGACCTAGCCCCGTGCCCCGCACGCCCTTGGTGGTGTTGAACGGCTCGAAGACCCACGGCAACTTGCTGGCGGGAATGCCCGGGCCGTTGTCCACCACGGCGATCGCCACGTGCGGCCGGCCCGATACTCGATCGATCGCGACCGGCGGCGAGAACGAAACCCCTCGCCCCGTCGGTGCTACCGCGCCACCGGCGTTGACGTACTGGGCGCGCACCGTCACGGCGCCCGTGCCCGAGGGCACCGCTTCGACCGCGTTGGTGATCAGGTTCATCACGGCCTGGTGCAGCAACGGCGCATCCACCGCGATCGGCGGCAACTCCGCGTCGTGGTCCACGATGAGCGCCACCTGCTTTGCCGTGCACTGCGATTCCACCAAGCCCGCGCACTCATCGATCAACCCGCCCAACTGCGTCAGATCCACTTCCGCCTGACGATGGCGCGAGAATGCGAGCATGTTCATCGTCAGGCTGATGATCCGGTCCAGGTTCCGCTTGAGGATTCCCCAGCCACCGTTGGAGATCTTCAGGTCCCCCTTGTTCAGACCCATCTCCACCACGTCCGCGCCGCCGCGCAGGCCCTGCAGGATGTTCTTGATCGAGTGCGAGAGGGTCGCCACCGTCTCGCCGATGGCCGCGAGCCGCTCGCTCTGCAGTTTCTGGTGGTAGAGCTCCGCGTTCGCGAGCGCGAGGCCGGTGTGCTGGCCGATCGCGTTCAACAGCGCGAGCTGCTCGGCCGTGAATGTGTAGTTCGCGATCGAAGAATCAACATAGATCGCCCCGTAGGTCCGATCCCGGAAGCGAATCGGTGAACACAACGCCGAGCGGATGTGCAGCCGCTGCACGCTGTCCCCCTTCGCGAACCGCGGGTCCACCATCGCGTTGCTCGACAGCACCCCTTCGCTGTTGCGGAGCGCGTGCTGCAGGATCGTCCGCGAAACCTGGATTCGCGCCGTGTCTTGATCCAGCGGCGCCTCGCGGTACTTGACCACCGCCGGGGTCATCGCGTCCTCCGCCGCGCCACCCGCGCCCGCAGTCTCGGGCGCGAGCATCACGCACCCGCGCTCCGGGTGCAGCTCCGCGAACACCAGATCCAGCACGCCCCCGAGCAGCTCCTGCCGCCCGATCACCTGCGTCGTCAGCATCGTGGTGAGCTTGTAGATGATCCGCAGGTGGTCCACCGCCGCCGCTCGCGGCTCGGGCTCCGCCAGAATCAGCGAATCGTCGTTCCCCCCCATGCTCGGCGCATGACTCAGCAGCGTGCGCTCGACCGTCGTGTCCAAGTGCCTCGACCCCACCACGCGCACGATGTCGGGATCACGCGACTCGGTCTGCCCGAACACCAGCACCGTGCGCCCCACGCGGATCTGATCCCCCACGTGCAGCCGCATCCGCCGCTCGACCCGCGCACCGTTCACGTACGTCCCGTTCTGACTCTTCAGATCGTTGATGTACCAGAGCCCCTCGTCGGGTGTCAGCTCCGCGTGCCTGCGCGAGATCGCGTTGTCGCTCAGCGGCAACGCCTCGCTCGACCGGCCGATGTACTGCGGCTCGTGGTCCGGCAGCTCAAACCGCCGGTCCTTGTCGGGCCCCTGGATCACCGTGAGTATCAGCACGCCCTTACATTAGCGTCCACCCCGCCCCGCCCCGCCTATTCTCCGGCCGTGACCGCCAAACCCCCCTCCAACTTCGCCGCCCTGTTCAAGCGCCTCGGCCCCGCCGGCCCGCTGGCCATCATCGCCGTCACCCTCCCCGCCCTCGGCGGCTTCCTCCTCCTCGCCTCCATGAACCCCGCCGGCAAGTGGCTCAAGAGCCACGGCGATGCGGGCATCCTCATTTACGCCTCCGGTTTCGCCCTCGCCGCCGGCCTCGCCATCCTCCCCACCTACTCGCTCGCCGCGCTCGGTGGGTGGGCCTTCGGGATGACCACCGGCTTCCTCGCCGCCCTCGCGGGGTTCACCGGCGGGTCCATCATCGGGTACCTCACCGGTCGGGCGGCCTCCGGCGAACGCGTCGAGGCCCTCATCGAGGAACAGCCCCGCTGGGCCACGATTCGAGACGCCCTTATCGGCAATAGGACCCGCCGCAACCCCCTCAAGACCCTGCTCATCATCACCCTCCTCCGCCTCCCCCCCAACTCCCCCTTCGCGATGACCAACCTGGTCCTCGCCTCGGTCCGCGTCCCCTTCCTTCTTTATGTCCTCGGCACCGCCATCGGCATGGCCCCCCGGACCCTCCTCGTCGCCTTCCTCGCCTCCAAGATCCAGTCGGAGGTCTTCGACCCCAACGCCGTCAGCTCCCCCAAGTGGCTCATCCCGGTCGGGGTCGTCATGCTCGTCGCCGTCTTCGCCGTCCTGAACCACATCGCCAAGAAGGCCCTCGCCGCGGCCACCCGCCCGCAGGCCTGACCCCCCTGGCCCCCCCCCCCCCCCCCCCCCCCCCGCGGGGGGCCCCCCCCC
>JBIKMF010000481.1:0-2824 GCA_044359425.1 Phycisphaerales bacterium | reverse complement strand
GCAGTCAGCGTTCGTCGGCTGGTTCGTGGTGATTGTCGGGCTGGCCGTCATGGGTGCCGCGACGATCGAACTCTGGATCCGCGGCGAGGGGCTGCCCATGAGTCCCTTCCCGCCGAAGCGGCTGGTGCGGAGCGGTCCCTACGCGCTGATCCCGCATCCCATCTACGCCGGCGCGACCGTGCTGGTCATCGGCATCGCCGTGGTCACGGGTTCCGGGGCTGCGCTCTGGATCATCGCGCCGCTCGTTGGGTTGGCGTGTATCGCCATGGTGCTGGGATATGAACGGAGCGGGTTGATCGAACGATTCGGAGCCGTGCCCATCCCCGCGTTGGGGCTCGCGCCCGCCGCGGAGTCGCCGGTGACGGGCCCCGAGCGGTTGGCGACGCATGTCGCGGTCTTTGTGCCCTGGGCCGCCGCCATCGCGGGCGCGGCGGCGTTGCCCGCGCCCGATGCGATCGGGAGCCGGATGCCCTGGGAGTCTGATTTGCCGGTGGTGGATTGGGCGGGCCTTCTGTGGTGCGCTGCTCCTCTGCTGGCGCTGATCGCACCGGTCGTCGTGCGCGAGCGAACAGACCTCCGTCGCTTCCAGTCTGCCGGAATCGTCGGGCTCGTGCTGTGGGTGCTGGCGAGGTTGTCGCTTCCGCTGGCGACCGAGCCAGCAGCGAGCACCGGCGCCGCCGGCTTCGCGGGCGGTGCAATGGAGTTCGTGCGGGCGTGGGATCCTTCGGGCCTCGCCTCGTTCGCGTCGTGGCGGGTCTTCTGGGCGTGCTGCAGCGCGGGGGCGATCGGTCTCTCGCGTCGAGGCGCCGGCTGGGCGCTCTGGCCCGTCGTTGTGGGGATCGCGGCCAGCGGCGTCGTGTGCGGATGCGCCAGCGTCGCCGATGTCGTGTCGGGCTTCGGGTTGTTCATGATCGCATGGCACGCGCAGCGGCTGTGGCTCGCGGTTCTTCGTCGCTTGGAGCGCGTCGCCAACTCGTGGATGCAGTGGGAGATCGGCCCGGTTCGCGTGCTGGTACACGCGGTGTACGCAGGGCTCGCCGCGGGAGTCGCGTTGCTCGTGGGGAGCGTGCTCGTTCCCGCCGAGTCGCACCTTTGGTTGATCGGGGCCGCCGCGGGCGGGGTGATCGGTGCGGCAGCGTGGGGACGTGCGTTTGAGGGGGGCAAGCTCTCGAGGCCCTTCGGGTACTTCGGCTGCGTGCTGGGTGTGCTCGCGGTGATCCTGATCGCGGGCGGTACTCACTCGTGGGACCTAGCGTGGAATCTCGCGGCTTCGATGGCGGTCATGGCGTGCATCGCGCAGCCGATCGGTCGTCTTCGGTGCCTCGTGCAGGGATGTTGCCACGGGCGACCGTGCGAGGGGGTCGCGGGCATGCACCACGACGACGCCCGATCGCGGGTCGCGAAGTTCACGGAGTGGAAGGGACGCGGGCTGTACCCGACGGCGGCCTATTCCATGGCCGCGAACCTGGTGATTCTCCCGCTGCTGCTGCGGGCGTACGCGTTGGGCGCCAGGGCGTCGGTTGTTGTTGGCGCGTATCTTGTGCTGGGGGGGCTGGCGCGGTTCGTGGAGGAGCACTATCGGGGTGAGCCGCAGACCATGGAGCGGTGGGGGTTGCGGACGTACCAGTGGTTCGCGGCCGGATTCGTCGTCGCGGGACTGGCCGTGCTTTCGCTGGATTCGCCGGTGCTCGAGGGCGTTCGTGCCGGACCCGCGTGGTGGGGGGCCGGGCTCGTGGCGCTGGTGTACGCGATCGCTATGGGCGTGGAGTTCCCGCGTTCCAACGCCCGGGGATCCCGGCTGAGCTGATCACTCGAAGAGGCGAGTCTGGTTCTTGACGTCGCGCACGCGCTCGTCCAGCAGCTCAAGCTGGCGACGCAGCTCGTCGACGCTCTTGAACTTGTAGTACTCGCTCGCGAATCGGACCCACGCCACCTCGTCGAGGTCGCGGAGCTTGCGCATCACCCGCTCGCCGACCGTTTGCGAGGGAACCTCGCGGTCGTACTCGCGGTGAAGCTCTTCCTCGACCTCATCGACCAGGCGGAGCTTGGCTTCCTCGGTGAGGCTCCGCTTCCCGCAGGCGGATTGCAGCCCGCGCATGATGTTCTCGCGGTTGAACGGCTGGCGAGTCCCGTCGCGCTTGATCACCACCAGGCGCGTGGTCTGTTCGACCCGCTCGTACGTCGTGAACCGCCGCGTGCACTCGATGCACTCGCGCCGCCTCCGGATCACGCGACCGCCCTCGCTCGCGCGGCTGTCGATGACCTTGTCGTTGTCGGCCGAGCAGTAGGGGCAGAGCAAGGGAGGGTTCCAACACGAGAAAACCGGAACGCCCCACGCTGGAGCGTCCCGGTCCATCGTACTGGAAGTTGGGTCGCGGGGTCGGGCCTACTTACCCGGGAGCAGGTCCGCCGGTGGAGGGGTCGGAGCGCCGCCGCCGCCGGGTGCCATCCCCGAGATCGGCTGGCCGGCGACGGCCTTGGGCACCGTTCCCTCAATCGAGAACCGGCGGGCCGAGGTCACGGTGCCATCGGGCCCGCTGACCACGACGCTCTGTCCGTCCGCCGAAACCTGGAAGGTGTAGGTCTGCCCCGGGGCGAGCGGACTGAGCGCGCGGGAGTCGGTGAACGGGCCGCCGATGAGGGGAAGGCTTCCGAGCACCGGGGCTTCCATGCCCTTCACGGCCCGCGCCCGGGACTCACCGGCCGCGGGCTCCGATCGTGCGAGCTCGTCCATGATCCAGTGGATCTTCGAGTGGTACCGCAGGGGTGCCTGGATGAAGAGCTTTGAACCGACCCGTTGAATCGAAGCCATGTTCCCCCCGTT
>JBIKMF010000116.1:0-10654 GCA_044359425.1 Phycisphaerales bacterium | reverse complement strand
CGAGTCGTTCCTGCTCGAAGGAGTCCAAAAATCCTGGGCCGCGCAGATCACCACCGACCAAGGTGCCCCCCTCATCGACCCCATCCCCGAGAACCTCCCCAAGGTCTTCGGCGTCGATCCCGCCCGCCCCTTCTTCCGCAAGGACGCCTGGACCCCACGCGAGAAGTGAGCGTCGGCCTACACTCGACCTCGGCAGCCCAAACGCCGCTCCACATCAAGGACCAGGACATGACCACCCCCGCACCCACCGAGCCCAAGCCCCAGATCACCTTCGAAGACTTCGCGAAGGTCGACCTTCGTGTTGCCAAGGTCCTCAGCTGCGAGCCCCACCCCTCGGCGGATCGCCTCTGGAAGCTCTCCCTCGACGATGGCTCCGGTACCCCCCGCCAGATCTGCGCCGGCATCAAGCAGCACTACACCCCAGAGCAGCTCATCGGGCGATCCATCATCATCGTCGCAAACCTCGCCCCCCGCGTCCTTCGCGGCGAGGAATCCCGGGGCATGCTTCTGGCCGCGAGCAACGCGCCCAAGGACGCCGCCGACGCCGATCGTCGCGTCGTCATCCTGACGCCCGCGTCCGACATCCCCCCCGGCGCGATCGTCTCCTGAGTCCCCGCCTCACTCGGGCCGCTTGCCCTGCCGACGCGAACCAGGCTCGGGCATCTCTTCGAGCTTCTTCGTGAACTCCTCGATCGCCTGATCGCGCTCGCTCTCCTTGCGCGCCGTCTCGGCCTTCAGGTCCGCAATCCGCTTCTCGAGATCCGTGATCTCCCGACGCTGGGCCGCCTGACGCGAATCAAACTGACGCGAAACCGCCTCCCGCAACGTCGCCCTCAGGGCAGCCTTCCCGTCCTCGCCACCCTTGTGGTCACGCAGGGCCTGCACCGCGGCGAAGACGTCGCTCGTCGCTCGCATCTCCCCGATCTTGAGCTCAAAGAGCCCCGGGTCCTTCGCTCGAAGAGAAGCAACCTCGCGCAGCCGGGGCAGAATCCTCCCGACCATCCGGTCCGCGCCCTCCGGGTCTGAGTTCCGCATCTTCTCGTACCGATCCGCCATCGTCGGCATCGCTTCCTTCAGCAACGCCAGCAGCGCCTTCTTCTCGTCTTCCGTGATCGGTGAGTTGTCACCACCGCCGCCCCCACCCATCCCTTCACCTCGACCCGGCCCGCGTCCCCCGTCCGGCCGTCCCCAGTCGTTGCGGCCCCCGCGTCGGTCCAGCGTGCGTGAGATCTCTCCCGGGTCCGCGCCCTCATCCAACTGCCGAATCCCCGACTCGAGCGCCGTCGCCGACTCCTTCGTCTCCGCGAGCTTGCGCTCCAACCTCGCACGCAGTGTTGCGCGATCAACCGGCTGCTCCACCTTCCGCCCGCCCCGTCCCTCGGACGTCGGTCGCGGCTCCGGTTGAACTCCAAGCAGCGTCGCCGTCAGGACCCCGGCCGTCGCCAGCTTCGCGATGAGGGTAACTGTTGCCGCCATCACATCGCTCCTTCATCGAGCCAGTCTGACCCGGTCCAGGTGCTCCGCACACGTTCAGAAAGCGTCGCCGCGTCCGAGTGAATCGCCGACAGCTCATCCGTCGACGAATCGTCCATCGCCGCCGAGATCGCCAGCAAAACCTCCATGTCGTTCTCCGCCAGCGCCGACAACTCGTCCCCCAACTGCACGCCCCCGGTCGACCTCGCGCCGATCACCGCCGCCAGCATCGCCCCAGCCAACGCGATCCCCGCCGCCGCACGCGCGGGCGTCCGCAGCAGCCACGACCTCTGCGCCGGCGCCATCGGAATCACGTCCGGCATCGCCCCGCGAGCCGCGATCGGCACCGCCTTCGCCACCAGCCGAGCCTCAAGCCCAAACGGAGCCGCCGCCCGATCCGCGGCAGCCAGTTCCGCAAGCATGGCTTCGACTTCAAGGAGGTCGCGATCACCCATGGATGGATCCTCGTTCTCGTTCATTGATGCACTCGTCATGACAGCACCCCCTGGCTTTCATCGTTCCGTTCCGCCGACTCCCCAAGCAGTTCCTTCAGCTTCTTCAACGCCCGGTGGTGCCGCGCCAGCAGCGTCCCAAGTGGTTCGTCCAGAATCGCCGAGATCTGCTTGAAACTCAAACCGCCATGATGCCTCAACGTCACAATCTCCCTGTCCGCCTCCGGCAACTGCTCCATCGCCTCGCGCAACCGCGACAACGGCCCGCTCCCCTCTCGAACAGCCGCCGCCGGAGCCGGTGCATCCGTCAGTATCTCGCCGCCCGCGGCCTCCGGCCGGCGTTTCATCCGCCGGATGTGGTCCCGCACCCGATTCATCGCGATCCTGAACAACCATGCCTCAAATCGCCCCGACTCCTGATACTCGCCAGACCCAATCTTCGCCGCCACCGTCGCGAACACCGATTGCGTGATGTCCTCCGCCACGTCGTCGTCCCGGCAACGGCTCTTCGCCAACGCAAACAGCCGCCGCCCGTACCGATCCACCAGCACCCTCCACGCGGAGGGATCACCGCTGCCCGCGGCGCGAAGCACCGGGGTGAGATCCTCGGGTTCCTGCCAAAGATCCGCTCGGTCGCTCAACTCCGGCACTCCTTGCTCACCACGCCTAACGCCCCTCCCGGCTCAGTATTGCACCCCCGCACCCCTCCCGGCAGGGTCGCGTCCGGTATTCCACACGCCCCGTCAGATTCCGATACCCTACCGCCCCATGAGAGTCTCGTACGCCGTCACCGCCACGCTGCCGGACGCCGCGACCCGCGACGAGTACCTGGCTTGGCTTGCCGGGGGGCATATTCAACAGGTCATCCAAGGTGGGGCCTCCGACGCCAGAGTGATCGTTCTCGATGACGACCAGGGGTTGTACCGAGTCCGCTCTCAATACTCCTTCCCCTCCCGCTCCGCCTTCGACCTCTACCTCTCGGACCATGCCCCCGCCCTCCGCGCCGACGGCCTCTCCCGTTTCCCGCCGGGCCGCGGCGTTTCGTTCGTCAGGGAACTCGGCACGATCCACACGGCGGTCCCGGACGTACCCATGGGGGCGGCCATTCGGCCGATCAGCCCGGCGTGAGTGAACCCTTGCATAATCCTACCGACGAAACGCTCTTTGAAACCTACCGAAAGGGCGACCTTGGCGCGTTCAGGTCCCTCGTCGAACGCCACCACGACGACCTGATCCGCTTCCTCATGCGCCTCATGGGCGATGCCGCCGGAGCCGAGGATGTCTTCCAGGACACCTTCCTCCAGGTTCACCAGGCCGCCCACACATTCGATCCCACCCGCAGATTCCGACCATGGCTTTTTACGATCGCGGCGAACAAAGCACGGGACTACCTCCGTAGAAAGGGGCGCCGCCGCACCCTCGACCTGTCCGCTCCGATCGAATCCGACCGGGGAGGGGGCGAGGGGTCGGCTGGTTCGTTCGTCGATCTTCTCGAGGTGAGGGTCCCCTCACCCGACGCGAGGATGGACGAGCGGGAACAGAGCGAGCTCGTGCAGCGGGCCTTGGCCGGGCTGCAGTACTCGCTGAGGGAGATTCTTTTGCTCGCGTACTTCCAGCGGCTGAGCTACGCCCAGATCGCCGACGAACTGGAGATCCCGCTGGGGACGGTCAAGTCGAGATTGCACGCCGCGGTGGCCGCGTTTGGCAAGCAGTGGAACCAGGTCCAGTCCGATCACGAGAAGCCATGACCGACGAACGTCCTTCACAACCCTCGGATCTCTCCAAGCCGGACGAGCACGCGGTCGAGGCGGCCTTGGCCGCGATCCGGTCCGGTCGGCCCGCGTCCGCTGACCCGCGCGTGCAGCGTGCTGTCGAGCTTCTCTCGCTCCTTGGTGTATCGGACCCCGTGTCGGATCGCGAATCCCGCATCGACGCCACGATGGCCCGGGTCATGCGCGAATCCGCGAGCGACGGCACCGCCCGCGACAGCGAGGCCGACGCGTTCCTCCTGCCCGACGACGAAGAGGCCCTCGAAGCCTGGATGAACGAAGGGCAGAACGCCGCAAGGGTCCCCGCGTCCCTTCGGGAGCGGGCACGCCGCATCCAATCCCTCGCCTCCCTCGTCCGGGATGCCGCCACCGACGACAACGCCCGAGCCTCCCGCATCGATCGCACGATGGCGATGATCGAGAAGGCCCCGCTCACCCTCAAGTTCCAGCCCGTCGCGGGCGGTGAGCCCGGCCGCTCCTCGCTCCGCCTCGCCGACCTGATCTCCATCGCCGCGGTTCTCCTCCTGGGTGCCTCGGTCGTCTGGCCGCTCATGTCGACCGCGCGAAACTACTCCGGCCAGTCGCGATGCAGCGCCAACCTTGCGAACATCGCGATGGCGATGGACCAGTACGGGGCCGACAATCGCGGAGCCCTCCCCCGCGCCAGCGCGTCCTTCGCAGGCCCCTGGTGGAACGTCGGCGACACCCAGAGCTCCAACTCCGCGAGCATGGTCGTGCTCTCGAAACTCGGGTACACCTCGCTCCAGAACTTCGCCTGCCCCGGAAATCCCGCGGCGTGCGCAGAGGCTCAGGTCGTCAGCTCCGGTGACTGGCAGTCCCTCGACCAGGTCTCGTACTCCTACAGGCTCGCCCCCAAGCAGGCCCTCGATGCGCCCCTTTGGGACCACGACAAGCCCACCATCGTGATGGCCGACGCGTCCCCTGTCGTCCGCCGGGCTCGGGCACGCCAGCCCATCTTCCCCGGTGAGAACTCCATGAACCACACCGGACGCGGTCAGACCGCGCTCCGCAGCGACGGCTCGGCCGTCTGGCTTTCCTCTCCGGTCTACGGCAAGGACAACATCTGGCTCCCGGCGTACCTCGAGGACGCCCTCGCCGAGATCACGCGCCAGATCCAGCAAGGCCGATCCCGCGGCAGCATCACGATCGAGGGAGTCGAACTCCCCGGTCGCAACGACATCATGCTCGCGCCCTGATCCTCAGCCCTGCGATTTCACCATCTCGCCGAGCGCACGCAGCAGGTCAAAGGCCTGCAGCGGAGTCAACGCATCCAGCTTGAGTTCGCGGATCCGCTCCACCGCCGGGTGCGGCAGGTACTCCGTGAACAGCGACATCTGCCCGGCCTCGTCGTGCCGACGCGCCGAGGGAACATTCGCCGCCAGTTCGCTCCCGATCTGTGGGCCGTGGTGAACCGCCAGAGACGCCAGCACCTCGCGGGCCCGCGCCGTCACCCCGCCCGGGATCCCCGCAAGTCGCGCGACGTGTAGCCCGTACGACTGATCCGTCTGCCCCGGCAAGATGCGGTGAAGGAAGATGATCTGCGCGTGCGGATCGCCCGGCGGCCATTCCCGCACCGACACGTGCAGGTTCCGCACCCTGTCCTTGAACCGCTCCTCAAGGTCAGTCAGCTCGTGGTAGTGGGTGGCAAAGAGCGTCCGCGGACCCAACTCCGCGAGATGCTCGACGATTGCCCAAGCCAGGCTCAGGCCGTCGAGCGTGCTGGTGCCCCGGCCCACTTCGTCGAGCACGATCAGGCTCCGGGGCGTCGCGTGATTCAGGATGTTCGCCGTTTCGATCATCTCCACCATGAACGTCGACTGCCCCGCGTGCAGCGCGTCGTCCGCCCCGATCCGCGTAAACACGCGGTCCACCACACCGATCGTCGCCGCCTCGGCCGGCACAAAGCTCCCCACGTGCGCAAGCAGCGTGATGAGCGCCACCTGCCTGATGAAGGTCGACTTGCCCGCCATGTTCGGCCCCGTGATGATCGCCAGCGGCGCCGGTGTCTCGCCCGCGCCGAGCTCCGTGTCGTTGGGCACGAAGTTCCCGCCGAGCGTGTCCTCCAGCACGGGATGCCGTCCGGCGCGGATCGCGATGACGCGATCGTCCGTGATCTCGGGCCGGATCCACCCCCGCGACTGCGCCTTGTCCGCCAACGCCAGCATCGCGTCCAGCTTCGCAACCGCGCCGGCGTACTGCAGCGCGGCATCCATCCGGCTCGTCACCCGCGTGCACATGTCGGCGAAGAGTTCCCGCTCACGCTCGATCGCACGCGACTCCGCCGTGAGCACCTTGTGCTCAAACTCACGTAGCTCCGGTGTGATGTACCGCTCCGCGTTCTTGAGCGTCTGCTTGCGGATCAACTCCGGAGGCGCTGTCCGCGCCTGCGCCGCGGGGAGTTCGATGTAGTACCCGAAGATCTTGTTGAACCCGACCTTCAGGCTCGGCAGGTTGTACTTGTCGATCAGTTGCTTCTGGTACTCGGAGAGCCACGACCCCGCGTCACGCTGCAGCAGCCTCGCCTCGTCGAGCACCGCGTCCACGCCGTCGCGGAACGCACCACCCTCACGCAAATGCGCCGGGGGCTCGTCCACCAGCACGGACAGCGACCACTGGCCCAGTTCGCTCAGCCCCTCGGCGTCCGCGCTCACCTGCGACGCGATCTCCGACAGGTGCGCCGACCCGCTCAGCAACCCCGCCAGTTCCGCGGCAACCGAGAGCGACCGCCCCAAACCGTGCATGTCCCGCGGCGTCGCGCGTCCCAGCGCCACACGCCCGCAGATTCGCGCGACGTCCTGAACCTTCGTCAGCAACTCGCCGACGTTCTGCGCGAGTGTCCGGTCCTCCACCAGCACGCCGATCACTCCCTGCCGAGCGCGGATGTCGCCCGCGTCCGCCAGCGGCCGTACCAGCCAGTCCCGCAGCGTCCGCTTCCCCATCGCCGTCCGGCACGAGGAACGCCCGCCGATGAACACCCCGAGCAGCGAACCATCGAGGTTCCCGCCGCGGATCGTCCGTTCGATCTCCAGCGACCTGAGGCTCACCGCGTCTACCGCGCAGCAGGAGGTCACGCTCTCCTTCCGCGGCGGCCGCAGATGCCTGAGGCTTACCTTCGGCCCCGCGATCCCATCGGTCTCCGAGCCCGACTGCGTCTCCCTCAGGTATCGCACGAGCGCGCCCGCCGCGAGCACAGCCCCCTCGCCGTCCACGAGCCCGAATCCCGCGAGCGTGGACACCCCGAACTGCTCGACCAGCGCCTGCCGCGTCTCCGTGGGCCGGTACTGCCACGCGGGTCTGGGGGTTGGCGCAAGGCCGAGCGCCGCGATCAGCCGCTGCACGCGCGGCGGGACCTTGCCGTCCGCGGTCTCGCAGTACACCAGCTCCCGCACTCCTCGGCGGGCGAGTTCATCAACGATCGCGCCGCTCCCGCAATCTGCGACGACGAACGTGCCCGTCGCCACGTCGATCACCGCGACGGATGCCGCGGAATCATCACCGGCTTCCGTGAACGCGATCGCGCCCAGGGTCGCCGCGCTCTCGCTGTCGAGCAGCGTCTCGTCCACCAGCGTGCCGGGGGTAATGACCCGCGTCACGCCGCGTTGCACGATCCCCTTGGCCTTGCTCGCGTCCTCGAGCTGCTCGCAGACCGCAACGCGAAACCCCGCCCGCAGCAGCTTGCGGAGGTAGACCTCGAGCTGGTGGAAGGGCACACCCGCCATCGGGAGGCCCGCGGTGCGCTGGGTCAGCGTGAGGCCGATCGCCTTGCTGACCTTTACCGCGTCCTCGTCGAACATCTCGTAGAAGTCACCGATCCGGAACAGGAGCACGCACTCTGGGTGTTGCTTCTTGAACCGGAAGTACTGCTGCATCGCCGGCGTTTCGCGCGGATCGGCCATTGGTCAGTCCTTCACGCCTTCGACGCGCTTGGGGTCCGTGTACTTCGTGAGCGCCTGCTCGAGATCCACGCCGTGGATGTTCGCCAGCGTGGTGATCCACGCGATCACGTCGGCAAACTCCTCCTCGAGGTTCTTCTTCTGCTCCGGAGTCGGCGTCTTGCCCGGCGCGTTCTCCTGGAGCGACGTCGCGAGCTCGCCAACCTCCTCGATCAGCCACATGAACGTCCCCGGCGTCCCTCGGGCGTTGTCCGTGGCGAAGTAGCGGTCGCGGATGAGTTGCTGAAAGGCTTTGACGGTGAGCATGGTGGAGAGGCTAGCAGGCGACAAGAACCACAAGGCGGCGTCAGGCGAGGATTGCGCGGTCACACGCCGGCATCCATCGAAACCGACTCTCTTGGCTCCCATACTAAATGCGAACGGACAGGCGGGTCAACCCCAGCCTTCCCCGACTCGCCCCATTCCCTTGCCCTCCTCCCGAGCCCCGGAATCGGCAGCCCGTCTGCTTCCCCCTACCATCCGCCGCATGACAGACTCCACCCAAGCTCTTCTCGATGCCGCAACCAAGTTCCGCGAAGACTTCGCCGCGGTCCGCTCGCAGGTTGGCAAGGCCGTCATCGGCCAGAGCGGCATCGTGGAGGGTGTCCTGATCGCCCTGTTCTGCTCGGGCCACGTGCTCCTCGAGGGCGTCCCCGGAGTCGGTAAGACGCTCCTGGTCCGCACCCTCGCGAAGTCGGTCGGCCTGGGGTTCTCGCGCGTGCAGTTCACGCCCGACCTCATGCCCGCCGACATCACCGGAACGACCGTCGTCGTCGAGACCGAGAGCGGTGGCGAACGCCGCCGTGAGTTCCGATTCCAGCAGGGCCCGGTCTTCTCCCAGATCCTCCTCGCCGACGAGATCAACCGCGCAACCCCGAAGACCCAGTCCGCGCTCCTCGAGGCCATGCAGGAGCGCAGCGTCACCGTCGGCGGCACCACGCATCGGCTCCCGGAGCCCTTCCTCGTGCTCGCGACGCAAAACCCCGTCGAGCAGGAGGGCACGTACCCGCTTCCCGAGGCGCAGCTCGACCGGTTCTTCTTCAAACTCCTCGTCACCGCTCCCTCCCGCAAGGAACTCGGCGAGATCATCGATCTCACCACCGGTTCCTCCTCGGCGGAGGTCGTCCCCGTGCTCAGCGAGGCCGGGTTGCTCCAGCACCAGAAGCTGATCCGGCGTGCCGCGGTCGCCCCGCACGTGCGTGATTACGCCGCGCGCATGGTCCTCGCGACGCACCCCTCCGCCACATCGAGCGAACGTCTCGCAACACCGATGGTCGAGAAGTACGTCCGGCTCGGTGCATCGCCCCGCGCCGCACAGACCCTGATCATGGGCGCGAAGTGCCGCGCGTTCCTCGACGGTCGCGCGTCCGTGTCCGTTGACGACATCCGCGAGGTTGCGCTCGCCGCGCTGCGCCACCGTCTGATCCTGAACTTCGAGGCCAACGCCGAGGGCGTGACGGCCGACGCCATCGTCGGCAACCTCGTCGCGACCCTGCCCGTTGAATCCCTATGAGCCAGCCCAACCCCCGACATCTCGCCCGAACGCCGCACCTGCTCGCCGCGATCTTGGCCGTGGCGACCACGCTCTGCGGGTGCGGGAGCGGTGACGGCCAGGCCCAGCCGTCCTCGGATCCCGCGCCGCGTCCGGCTGTCACGCGCACGCTGACCCAGCGCCTCGATGCCGTTTCCGGCTCGCCCCTCGTCCTTCCGGTGGAAGATTCGCTCGGTCGGATCTCCGCACGCACCCGCGTCACGCTCGACGACGGCACACCGGTGCCCGCTTCGCTGCACCGCGTGCTCGTCCACGTCTCCCTCCCCGGCCCCGGCGACACCGCGCCCGACGAGTGGATGCCCGTCCCCGGAGTCTGGTCTTCCGTCAAAGTCGATGAGCGAGGCGATGTGCCCACCGGTGTCGCCGTGCTTCTCCTCGACCTCCCCCCCGAGGCCGAGGGACAGGGCCTCGTGATCGATGGCCGACGCTTCGCCGTCAACTGGATCCCCGGTCCCTCCCGCCTCCCCAACGCCGAGCCCGGTTCCGAAGTTGATCCCTGGCGACCCGCAGCCGCCAGCGACGCGCCCGGCAGGACCTTCCTCCTCAGCGCCGCAGTCCCCGAGGCCCGCAATCCCCTCACCCGCTGGCGATACCGACTCCTCACCACCGGCCTCCGACCAACCGCCGGCGATGAGGTGAAGTTCGAAGACCCCATCATCGAGACCATCGCCCGCCAGAACGAGGACCGTTGGCGCGTCGCGCTCTCCCGCCTCTGGGCCGCCGATCAGGATCTCTCCTGGCGGCTCAAGCAGCGACTCTGCGCCTTCGCCAACTTCCCCGACGGTCGCGCGGTGCCCACGTGGTGCACCGATCACTCCTCGCTCGACCGGTTGCTCACCGACCTCCTCGACCCGCTCCTCTCTCCCGCTCAGCGCATGGGGAAGGCCGAGATCTGGCTGACCGAACAGCCCCAGTTGGTCGGCTGGATCTCCGACGACGGCGGCGTCCTCGATGCAGCCCGAAACGTCGTGGCCATCGGCGGAGTCGCCAACCTCAGCGCGCGGACCACCATGGCGTGGGGCGAACGCTCCGATTCTCCCGGACAGCCCGACCTACTCCCCCTCAAGCCATGGTCCGTGACCGAAGTCGCCGTGCCGCTCGCACCCGTGATGAACGAAACGGGTGACCACTCCGTCGCCGTCAGCATCTCGGTGAACGCAGGAAAGTTCTCGAACGAACTCCCCGTCTTCCCCGGTCGATTGCCCGTCGCTCCGCCCGGTCTGCGCCTCGAGAACTTCGTCCCTGATTGGACACTGCCCACCTGGACCGGCGCCGAGCAAGTCCGCGTTCGGCCGGAGTGGTCGACCCGCGCACTGCTGTACCAGGTTCCTTCCGATGGCAACGAGGCTGCTCCGAGCGGCGCCGCCAGATGGGAGCTCTTCGTGCAGTGCTCCCGCGCCGCCTCCGTCGGTGACGAGTCGCACGAATGCGTGCGCGTCTTCATCGGACCCGCCG
>JBIKMF010000115.1:0-10657 GCA_044359425.1 Phycisphaerales bacterium | reverse complement strand
CGGTAGTCCTCGGCCGAAGGAAGCGGGAAGTCCTGTTCGGGGATCGCCGTGAACTTCACGCTTCCCTTCAACGCTTCGGACTTGAGCCGCTCGCGTTCCTGCTCCGCGGCCGTGTTGGCGAGGCGAGACTTCAATGACGCCGCCGCGTCCTGCTTCTCGGCGACCAGTTCGGCCACGGCGGCCTCCACGGAGTCGATCTGGATGTCGGCGTAGCGCATCTGTCCGGCGCGGTCGACGAGGTAGAAGTCCGGGTCCTGGTCCACCTTGAGTGCCTTGCGGAACTCGCCCGCGGCATCGTGGGCCACCAGCATGGTCGAGCCGGCGGGAGCGGTGGGCTTCTTCGCGGCATCCCAGCCCCGTTCGTGGTGAACCATGACCACGACGAGACCATCCTTGCCGAACTTCTCCGCCATCTTGGTGCCGAGGCTCACGGCCCGCTTGCTGGGCTGGTACCAGTCGCCCCAGGTGCAGAACAGCACGGGCTTGCCCGCGATGGCGTCGGCGGTGAGGGCATCACCGTTCTGCCAAGAGCTCAGCTTCCCGAGGGCGTCGACGGCGAAGGGCTGCAGCTCCATGGCAGTCAGCTCGGCCCGTCGGGTGCCTTCGCCTTCGCGGAGCACCTTGGGCCCCTGCGCAAACGAGCTTGCCGCGAGACCGCATCCAACCAATACCGCTGCACACACTCTGTTCATGATTCGACTTCCTTCGCGTTCGGCCGACGGTTCTGCCGGGCCGCAAAACATATCCGATCCGCGGGCGAGAAGCCCGTAGCAAGGTCAGACTCCCGAGATCGGGATTGGTTCGCCCCCAAGCCGCTCGATCACGCGATCCAGCACGATCGCCCCCGCCACGCCCACGTTCAGGGAATCAACCCCCGGGCACATCGGGATCCGCACCTTCCGGCATGCCGTTTGCATGATGTTCGGTGTCAACCCCGGCCCCTCGGCCCCCAGGAGCACGACCACACGGTCCGGGAGTGGCCCAAGGCGTCGAAGGTCTTCAGCACCGGGTTCAGGGGTTGTGGCGAGGACCGCGGCGCCGGAGTCTTGGAGGGACCGCACCGATGCGTGGAGGTCGTCGACCATAGCCCAGGGGAGTCCGAAGACGTGTCCCATCGAGACTCGGATGCACTTGCGGTACAGGGGGTCGGAACACCCCGGGCCGAGCAGCAGGGCACCGGAGGCTCCCGCGAGGCCGGCGAGGGACCGGAGCAAGCCACCGACATTGTCCGGATTCGAGACCTGCTCCAGCGCGAGTATCACGCGGGCGCGGCGGACACGTTCCCAGCAATCATTGGCGGCGGGGCGCACGCCGCAGGCGAGGACCCCGCGGTGGAACTCGAAGCCCGCGATCTCCTGAATGACCGAGACAGGGGCGACGAACACGGGTGCGTGCACCCGGGCAAGGATCGGGGCCATGAGTTCGGCCCGCTCGGGGGTCATGAGCAGGCTGTGAAGCTCCAGGCTGGAGTCGATCAGCTTCTCCACGACCCATTGGCCTTCGGCGATGAAGTGGGAGAGTTCGCCACGGAGCTCGCGGGCTTGACGCTGGGGGTCAACGAGACCACGGTAGTGAACGAGGGCGGGCTCGTCCGGCGATGAGATGGTCAGGATGTTCGGCACGGGTGGGGCCGATCAGGTGCCGGCGGAGATACCGAGCGGCTGAGGACGCACGACGTGGGTGGGCTGGATGGTGATCCCCAGGGGCGCACGCTTGCCGCCAGCCGGGGGGAGCCCTTCTTCGTCGATGTGGCGCTGGATGGCCATGACACCCTCGATGAGCTGCTCCGGGCGTGGGGGGCAGCCGGGGATGTAGACGTCAACGGGGATGAACTGATCGCACCCCTGAACGACGGCGTAGGTGTCGAAGACGCCACCGGTGGACGCGCACGCGCCCATCGAGATGACCCACTTGGGCTCGGGCATCTGCTCGTAGATGCGCTGAAGGACGGGCATGGTCTTGACGGCCACGCGACCGGCGACGATCAGGAGGTCGGCCTGGCGCGGGCTGAATCGCATGACCTCGGCGCCGAAGCGGGCGAGGTCGTACCGCGAGCATGCGGTGGCCATGAGTTCGATGCCGCAGCAGGCGGTGGCGAAGGGCATCGGCCAGAGGCTCGAGCGACGCGACCAGTTGATGACTCGACGCAGCTGAGTCGTGAGGAATCCATCAACCGGGAGTGCAGATTCAAGACCCATGGGAACTCCAGAGCAAAGGCGTAGGGGCCGATTCTAGCCGGGGGGAAGAGTCACCAGACCCGGCTTCTCTTGTTCGGAACGAAGGTGGGCGCGCGATTCTGAAGAGTCTCGTCATAATCGCCGACGACCCCGCCGCTGGACCCCATCGCCCCGGTCCGGGTCGTCTCGGTGCGGTAACACCCCGGGAGGGTTACCAGGGCAATCCCCAACACCGCCAGCAGAGCGCAGCCGAGTCTTCGCATAAGGAGAGGTTAGGCCGGGGAGGGAGTCTGCGGGGCAGGGTCGGGGGACTTCTGCGGCGCGGGGGCGGGCCGCCCCAGGAGTTCACCCACGCTGCGGTTGGCCAGGAGCGTGAGTCTGACCCGGGAGAGTTCGGCGAGGTACTCGGGGTTGACCCCCCGTTCATTCCCCGCCATGTGCTCGCCGAGGGTGAGGATGTCCGCGACGGGGATGCGTTCGGGCGGCCGGGCAAGGGCGTACCCCCCCTCCCGGTCGCCGTCGGTTACACGGTTCAGCACGCCCGCGCCCGCGAGGGCCTCGAGCATCTCCGCGACGACCGCCTCATCGATCCCGCAATCGGTGGCGATGCCGGGCGTGTCGGCGGCCTTCCCGGCCTCAAAGCGGCGTGCCACGGCGACGGTCACGAGGAGGATCGACGCGGGATCGACGATCCGCACCCGCCGGACCGGCCGTTTGTCCTCGAGCAGACCCAAGGTCTGGAGCACCGCCTCGTTCACACCCTTGGCCGTTGCGAGCCTGTAGGTCTGCAACGAGTGAGCGATCTGAAGGCCCAGCAGCACGATCATCCACGTCAGGTAGATCCAAAGCAGGAAGAGCGGGACCAATCCGATGGAGCCGTACAGCCGCGCGTACCCGGTGGAGAACGAGACGTACTCGCGGAAGCCCCACTTCCCGGACTCCCAAAGCACACCGGCGAAGATCGCCCCCACCAGCGCGGGCATCCAGTGCACGCGGGTATTGGGCATCACGGAGTAGACGACAAAGAGCAAGAGCGAGCTGATGAAGCTGGTGACGACGAACGACCCGGCCCGCTGGAGCAGTTCTCCACCCCCGGGACCGGAGCTGTGCACGAGCGTCGCCGCGCGGTCGAGCGCGTCGTTGAAGAACGCCAGCGACTTCTCCTGCACGTAGAAACTCGCGACCAGCAAGATGACGCCCAGGGTCATCAGCGTCCAGTACTGCGTGATTCGCCTCGCCCACGATCGCCCCTCGGGCGCGTGGTAAATCTGGTTGAACGCCTTCTCCACCTCGACGAGCATCGAGATCGCGGCGTACAGCAACGTCAGGAACCCGATCACGCCGATGGCGCCGTAGTTCACCGATCGTTCCCGTTCCAGGATGTCCGTGATCCACGTTTCGATCTTCTGGACACCCTCACCCGTTGCGGGCTGGGCCTGATCACCGGGGGCGGGCTCCGCACCCGGGGCCGGCGGGGCATCGGGCGCCGCCTCTCCATTTCCTACCGAGACCTCGTTGATCCCCGTGAAGCGGATGAGGTTGTCGACGCTCTTGCGAACAAACTCCGGGCTCACGGAGACGCGCAGCACGACCAGGCTGATCACGAGCACCGGGATGAGCCCGAAGATCGTGCGGTAGGCGAGGGCGGCGGCCATCCGGGGCAACTGGCTCCGACGAAGCCCGACGAAGGTGACCTGGATGATGTGCACGATCTGCCGGGGCAGGCCGGGGCGCTCGGCGACTCTGGTGAGCGATCGATCCACGACAGACATCGCCGCGCCGGCGAGGTCGATCTTGGGTGACTCGTCGTCCGCGTTCTTGCCTCGACTCACGGCTTGATGACCCTCGGCCCCTTGGGGCGTTGAACCTTCACGACCGGCCTGGGGGCGGGTGCCGGCGCGGGCTTGGGTGCCACCGGTGCCTCCTGGGCCTCGATTTGAGCGGCGGGCTTGTTGGGTTTGGTCCCCGGACGCCGACCGCCCTTCCTTATCGACTTGTTCTTGGGGGATTGTGAAGGCGCCTTCCGGGCTCCCGGGCGCTTGGAGGCGGCCTCGCGCAGGAGGTGGACCTCGTCGCGGGAGAGTTCGCGCCAGTTCCCGGGCGAGAGGCCGGTGATGACCAGCGGCCCGATCGCGACGCGGGTGAGCTTCTTGATGGGACAGCCAAGGATCGTGAAGACCTCGCGGATCTCGCGGTTTTTGGCCTCAAACAGCGAGAGTTCCAGCAAGGTGCGCCCCTTGTCGACCTTGAGCACCTTGATCTCGGGCTTGCGTTCCCCGTACACCTGCTGCCGAGCGGCCACGGTCGCGCTCTCGCGGGCCTCGCGCCGCCGCTCCGCTCGGATGCGCTTGGCGATGGCGTCCAGGCGTTCGTCGTCGACCGTGCCTCGCACCACGGCCTGGTACGTCTTGACCACCCCGAACTTCGCGTGCGTGAGCTTGTGGGTCAGGTCGCCGTCGTTGGTCAGGATCACCAGACCCGTCGTGTCGTAGTCCAGACGGCCGATGGGGAATAGCCTCCCCGCGGCGGGGTGGTTCACCATGTCCATCACGGTTCGGCGTTCGAGCCCGGGTTCATCCGCGGAGACCGTGAGGGTCTGCTCGGGCTTGTTGAGCATGATGTAGATCATGCGTTCGGGCTTGGGCAGCCGGCGGCCCTCGACGCGGATGTCGTCCTCGTTTGCGTTCACAAAGACCGGGAGATCGGAGACCACCCGACCATTCACCGTCACCTTTCCCTCCTCGATCAGCCTCTCACAGACGCGCCGCGCGGCGATGCCGGCATCCGCCATCACCCGCTGCAGGCGTTCTTTGCCACTGGTTCGGCCTTCGGAAGGGTCGTGCTTTCTCATCGTCAAAGGGTAGCCACGCACGATGGCCATCCATTGGAATCAACGACCGGGGCCTGAAACGCCGAAAAGCAACTATTCTCAGACCCTCCGGGAGCGGTCCGCATGTCTCAGTTGACGTATGACCAGGCGATGAAGGGCCTCAACCGCGCGCTCGAGCTCGCGCGCGCGGCGAACCGGCCCGAGCAGCAGCAGGACACCATTGACGACGTGCTGGACCGCGTCTTCGTGTCCCCGCGGATCGTCGACCAGACGGTCTTCGAGGACTGGTCCGCGCGCCTGCGTCAGCTCTTGTCGGAGATGTCGTCGCACCAGAAGACCGCCGCGGGAGCGGCCGCCGACCTTCGCGGGCTCGAGAACCAGATCAAGGAAGCCACGCGAGTCCTTCAGCAGAAGATGGACACCGCGATCAAGATCGTGCCCACGATCGATCAGCGGATCGCCCGCGCGGAGGACGCGATCAATGCCGCGGGGCGTGAGGTCGCGACGACGCTGCAGCGACTGGAGGCGGTGAAGAACCGGCAGATCGAGATCGACCAGGCCAAGCTCGAAGCCCTGGTGACCGACCTGGCGACGCGGAGCATCGAGAAGGTGCTCGCGGAGCGAGGCGCGGCCCTGGCGGCGCAGGCGGATGAACGCGTGCGCGACGCGACGCGTCGGTTCGAGGAAGCGGCCTCGGTGCTCGATGAGCAGGCGGCCAAGACTCAGGCCCGCGCGGCGCAGATGATCAGCAAGCAGCTCGCGCAGATCGACCGGGTCCGCGAGACGATGATCACGGAGATCGAGCAGCGGTCGAACGCCGCGACGCAGGAACTCACGGTCGCTGCATCGCGGTCGCTCGAGTCGTTCAACGCCGCCGCGAACAACGCGTCGACCTCGCTGGACTCCCTCCGAGACTCATCGGCCCGTCACATCGCGGAGGCAACGTCGAAGATCGGCGTTCGTCTGGGCGAGCAACTCCGCGCGGACGCGAAGGCACTGGAAGCGCTGGCGGAGAACGCGGTACGCTCGCTCACCACGCTTCGCGACGACGCGACGGGCGCGTTCACACGGGCGGCGGGAGCCATCGCCTCGCTGACGACCGACGCGAAGGAATCGCTGCGCACCACCGCGAAAGCCGCGAGCGAGAAGGCCCTGGCCGAGATTGCCTCGCTCGCCGACACCCGCGAGATGAGCATCGCGGAGGCGGCCAAGCTCGCGGAGGCCTCGGTGCTTTCGGCACGGTCGAAGGCGGAGGAGACCGCTCGCGAACTGGAAGTCAGCCGAGAGCGTGCGGGTCGCGAACGCGAAGAGGCGATGTCGGCGATCAACGCGGACCTCGAGCTCGTACGCAGGCAGTTTGATCTGCACGCGGCCGCCGCGACCACCTCGACCAATGAAGCCGCGCGGCACGCGTCGGTCGTCTGCCGGGGCGCGATTGCAGCGGCGGAGGCCGCTTCGTCGCGGGCCCTCAGCGAGATCGGCGAGGCAAAGTGCATGCTGCTGGGCGAACTGACGGTCGCGGGCGAACAGGCCGCGTCCAAGCTGGACCAGAAGACCGCACAGGCCGCCGCCGAAGTGGACCGGACCGCGGAAACCGCGGCGGCCCGCCTCAACTCGTTCATCACTAAGGCCGCCGCGCAGCTCGGCGAACAGCTCCGCACCGATGCCGCGGCACTCGCCGCGGGCGCAGCGGAGGCCGGCACGAAGCTGAACGCGGTGCGTGACGAAACGTCGCAGACGCTGACCCGCGCGGCGTCGGCGCTCTCCTCGCTCACGGCCGAGGCGAGAGAGACGATCCGGACGAGCGCCGAGGTCACCGCGGAGAAGACCCGCACGATGATGCGGGAGTTCATCACCGGCGAGGTGGAGTCCATCCGCTCCGCCGCCACGTCCTGCCAGGCGACGCTCGCGGCAGCGCAGTTGCAGGCCGACCGCGCGACCGAGTTGCTCGAGTCCGCCACCTCGCGTGCGGGCACATGCCTGGCCAAGTCCGAGTCCACCGCCAAGGAACTGGAAGGATCGCTCGCCCGGGCGGTCGCCGATGCCCGCCGGTCCACCGACATTCTGCTGGGCGCGCTGAACGAGCGTGTCGTCGCGGCGAGCCAGCGGTTCGAGGAACTCGCGGCGAAAGCCCAGAGCTTTGACGTCAGTGCCGCAGAGCACGCCGCGGTCGCGGCCGAGTCCGCGACGGCGAAGGCGCTGAGTTCCGCGTCGCTCCTGAATGCTTCGCTCACGAAGGCGGAGGAACTTCGCGGGCAGGTGGATCAGTCGGTGCGGGAGTTGATCGAGATGCGTCGCCAGGCCGAGTACGCCCGCAAGATCCTGTCCGAGACGGTGCTGCGGGAAGCGGAGCGCATCGACGCGATCTCCGAGCAGATTTCCAAGATCCACAAGCCGCGTTGAGCGTCGCCGGTACTGGGCGATTGATGACGGCATGAAAAAACCGCCCGAGATCGGGCGGTTGATTTCGTTGGATCACTTTCGCAGGACTTACTTCGGGCTCGGACCCTGCGAGTTGAGATTCAGACCGCTGGGAGCAGCGCCGCCCGCGGCCTTCTCGGGGGCGGGACCGGCGGTCGGCATGGCCACGACATCAAGCACTTCGATGTCGTAGAACAGCGTCGCGTCGGGCGGGATGATGGCGCCGCGGCCCTTGGCGCCGTAGGCCTGGGACGCGGGGATCACCGCGCGGCGCTTCATGCCCTTGCGGGTTTCGCCGAAGACGGCGTTCGCGCCGCCGATGAGCTTCGTGTTCTTCTGGAAGCGAAGAGGCTCGCCGCGATCGAACGAGCGATCGAAGACCTTGCCGTCCGCGAGATAGCCGACGTAGTTGCAGACAACCTGGTCGTTCTCCGCGGCGGGGTTACCCAGGCCCTGCGAGACGTAGTCGATGACGACGACGCCGCCGTCGAAGCGGCTGACCTTCACGCCGGTGTCGAACTTGGCGAACTGGTAGAACTCGCCGGCTGCCGGGCCCCAGACGACCTTGCCATCGGCATCGAAGCCGCGATCGGCAACGCTCAGCTTGGACTCGCTGACGGCGAGCTCGCTGGTCATGGTCATCGCACCGCCCGCGGCGGTGGGGAACGGTGCCGCGGTGCGGCCGGTGAACCCGCCGCCGTCGGAGGCGAGTTCAAGGTCGAGGGTGCCGACGAGATCGGCCATGGCGAGCTGGGGGAAGGCTTCGGGAGCGGCCCAGAGGCCGACCGCGCTGCCGAGGCGGCCCTTTTCGCGCCGGATCTCGAGCGTGCGGAGCTTGAGCTTGCCGCCGCCCATGTACGCCTGCAGGATGACCTGGCGGTAGGGGTTGTGGATCGCGGTGGCGTCGCAGAGCTCAACGTACAGCGCGTTGGGGACATCGGCGAGCGTGACCGGGGCCACGTTCATCACGACTTCCTGAGCGCCGACCGTGGCCTTCCAACTGCCGCTCATCAGCGACACCAGCTTCTCCACTTCGCCCGCTGCGGCGGGGGCCGCCGGGGTCGATGGAGCCACCGGGGCCGGAGCCCCGCCGATTGCCGAGCCCGCGGCCAGAGCGACCGCGAGAACCGCGCCGAGTTTGATCTTCATGGTCTTCATCGCACCTTTCCTGACAAAGACCGACCACCCATAGAGGAGCGGCCGGTGGGTTCTTTTCGGCCCCCAGAGCCGTGCGCTCGGAGAATTCCGGCGGGTTGAGGCCGGATTCCCGACGAACGCGGGAGGGGTCACGCCATTTCCGGCATGAGCTTCACGGTGGCGGCGATCAGGTCCTGAACGTGGCTGATCGACTCGTTCATGAACTTCTGCTCCTCGGCGTCGAGCTTGAACTCGATGACCTTCTCGACACCCTTGGCGCCGAGCACGCAGGGAACGCCCACGAAGAGGCCCTTGCCGCCGTTCATGCCTGCGACGCCGTACTCCTTCTCGCAGTACGCGGCGGAAGCAATGACGCGCTTCTTGTCGCGGACGATGGCCTCGACCATTTCAATCGTGCCCGCGCTGGGGGCGTACCACGCGCTGGTGCCCATGAGCTTGACGATCTCACCACCGCCGACCTTGGCGCGGTCCACGCACGCCTGGATCTTCTCCGCGGGGAGCAGGTCCGTGATCGGGATGCCGTTGACGCTGGTGCGCCGGGGGAGGGGGACCATGTCGTCGCCGTGGCCGCCGAGCAGCAGGCCCTGAATGTCCTCGACGCTGACGCCCAGTTCCATCGCGAGGAACGTCTTGTAGCGGGCGACGTCCAGCGCGCCGGCCTGACCGAGGACGCGGTGCGAGGGGAAGCCGGTGGCCTTCCACATCACGTACACCATCGCGTCCAGCGGGTTGCTGACGACGATCACGATCGCGTCGGGCGCGTGCTTCTTGATGTTCTCCGCCACGTTCTTCACGATCCCGGCGTTGATGGCCACGAGATCGTCGCGGCTCTGCCCGGGCTTGCGGGGCACGCCGGCGGTGACCACCACCACGTCGCTGCCCGCGATGTCCGCGTAGTCGAAGGTACCCGTGATCTTCGCGTCGAAGTTCTCGACCGGGCCGCAGCAGGCCAGGTCCAGGGCCTTGCCCCTGGGCATGTGGAGCTCGGGCTTGTCGCGGTTGGGGATATCCACCAGCACCACGTCACCCAGTTCCTTCATCGCGATCGAGCGAGCGCACTCGCCGCCGATGTTCCCCGCCCCGATCACGCTGATCTTCGCTCGACGCATCGCCATGACTGTTGCCTTTCGAATGAGTTGCGGCGGTGTGCCCCGCCCGCTTGTTCGCTGTTTGTCAGGAATACCCAGACCGAGTGCAATCATAGACGCACCCGCGGCGGGGGCGACTCCACGAGCTTCTCGGACCAACCCTGGGTTGAAATCGCGACCATTCTTATCCCCCGGGGCCCCGCCGCTCGCAGAAGTAAGTTGACGATGGCGGATAATACAGGCGTATTCCGCGTCATTTACACAACGCTCGCAGCGTCCGGGGCGGAACGGGATCAGAGCCAGGGAGGCACCCATGTCGTACGGCGATCGCACTCTCGCACCAGCCACACTTCTCGCCCGCCACCGGGACTCGAATCCGCCGAGCGTCTTTGAGTCGCTCGAACCGCGGCAGCTCCTCGCGGCGGTCTCGTGGGACGGGGGCGCGTTCACGCCGAACTGGCACGACCCGCTCAACTGGTCGAACGACGCGATCCCGACGGTTGCGGATGATGTGACGATCCCGGCGACCGCGCTGGCGAGCATCAACTATACAGCGACGACGGGCGCTCGCGCGGTGAACAGCCTGAACTCCGCCGAGAACATCGCGTTCTCTGGCGGCACGCTCACGGTCGTCACCACCGCCACGACCACAGCCCCGGTCACGCTCTCGGGGGGCACGCTCAGCGGCGGATCATGGTCACCCTCGTCGCTCTCGGTTTCCAGCGGCACGCTCGCGAACGTCGCGCTCTCGGGCGACATCAACGTGGGCCCGTCCAGCATCCTCAACGTCACAGGCACCACAACATTCAACGTCGCACGCCTCACCGAGGGCGCCGACATCCGCTTCTCCCCCGGTTACACCCTGAACTCCACCGTTCGCGCCGACGGCACCGGCAGCAACACCCGCACCGTCACCACGACCGCCGCGGGCACGCTCACCATCGGCCCCACCGGCCTCATCGAGATCGCCCCGGACACCTCCG
>JBIKMF010000480.1:0-2841 GCA_044359425.1 Phycisphaerales bacterium | reverse complement strand
GGTCGGGCCGGAGAAGTGTACCCCCAAGACCGGTCACCCAAGGTCGCCCCGAACGTCCGTTTCGGGGACCAGGTCAAACCACCCCTTCTTGTTCGCAACCACCCGCTGGCACGGATTCCCGGGCTCGTGGTCCAGCACCAGCAACCACTCCCGCGAGGCCGCCTCGTGCAGGAACCAATGCCGTGAAATCATGCTGGTGTAGGGCTCTACGTCGTACCCCAGGTTGTACGCGGCCCCCAGGTGGTGCACAGTGGGCATGACGTCCGGGGTGAAGACCACCGTCCGCCCCCGATCGTCCGTAAACCGAATCGCCTGCTGGCCCCAGGTGTGGCCCGGAACCCGGAAGACCGACACCCCCGGCAACCCCGGAAGGAAGGTCTCCCGGTAAGGCAGCGAGCTGAACGGCATCTCGTCCCGGTTGGGCAGGAAGTCCGCCGCGAACGGAGGGGGCGAGTCCACGAGGAACAGCCGCTCCTTGACGGGGTCAAGGTGGTCCTTGAAGTACGTCCGGGTCATCACGCTCCGGTTCAGGATCGCATCCTCCCACTCGCGCCGCTGGGAGAACACCACCGCGTACGGGAAGGTCAACTTCACCCCATGGTCCGGCCTCGCCCCGGCCATTCCGCCCGCGGGGCCGAACCAATCGGGCGTCTCGCCTTCCACCGGGAGCCGGGTCAACCCGCCCGCGTGATCGAAGTGCAGATGGGTCACCACAACCGCCCCGATGTCCTCCGGCCGCCGCCCAACCTCGACCAGGGCGTGCGTGATGTCCCGGTTCTCAAGGCCGAAGATGTCGCGGCTCTTGTCGTCCAGCTTGTTGCCCGTGCCGACCTCGATCACGGCGAACTTCGCGCCCCCACCCAGCGACGGGGCGTGCACGTGGTCGAACACCTCGGTCTGCCCCTCGTCCGGCACCCGTTCGAGGAGGATGGAGTTGTGCTGGACCGCAATCCGGCCCCGGTCGTCGGTCGACACAGAGCGGGACCAGACCGTTCGGGGGATGAGGCCGAACATAGAGCCCCCGTCCAGCCGGAACTTCCCGGCCCGGAGAAGGGTCCATCGATATCGGGCCTCGTACAGGGAGGAGTCGGTGAGCACGCGGGGAGGATACCCGGGCCGCGGGGGGAGCGTGGGGTACCGGATCTGCCGACTTTGACGCCCATCGGCCGGAGGACGCGGGCAGGACCGACGGGCCGGGTGAATCCCCCCGGGGTGGCCTGCCGATCCCAGTGTAAACCGGAGGATTCGATGTCCCAAGACTTTACCAACGTTGCCCCCCTGCTCAGCGAGTTCGCCAACGACCCCGATATGAAGGAACTGGTGGACCTGTTCACCGCCGAGCTCCCCGAGCGCCTCGGCCAGCTCACCACCGCGTGGGCCAGCAAGGACCTCCCGACCATCAAGCGGATCGCCCACCAGCTCCGCGGCTCCTCCGCCGGCTACGGCTTCCCCACCCTGGGCACCACCGCCGGCAACCTCGAGGACTCCCTCCGCAACGTCAACGATCCCGCCGGTATCCCCCCGAGCGCTGAGTTCGGCGTCAACCAGCTGATCATGATGTGCCGTCGCGTCATCGCCCCCACCATGAAGCGAGCGGCCTGAGCGTTCCTGAGCGCAGCCCCGGAAGCACCGGGGCACTCGCCTCGGACCAAGACGTCCGCGGCAGCGGGACTCGCACCATGCCCAGCTCACTGAACGTGCAACCCGACTACTCGCCGGACGCCAAGCCCGTGGTGCTCGTCATCGACGACAGCGCCGACGTGCACAGGCTCCTGCGGGCGCGACTCAGCCAGGAAGAGCTGAGCTTCGTCAGCGCGTACTCGGGCGCCGAGGGCCTCATTGCCGCCGAACGCATGCAGCCTTCGCTGATCACCCTCGACCTGAACATGGACGGCATGGACGGGTTCGAGGTTCTTCGCCAGCTCAAGGCCAAGCCGATCACGCAGCAGATCCCGGTCATCATCCTCTCGACGCAAGCAAGCCGCGAAGACAAGGTCAAGGCCTTCGATCTGGGCGCGGTCGACTACGTCGCGAAACCCTTCGAGTTCACCGAGCTGCGCGTCCGCGTTCGCTCGGCGATCCGTGTCCACCAGCTCGTGCAGATGCTCGCGCAGAAGGCGAAGGTCGACGGGCTCACGGGACTCTGGAACCGCGCGTTCTTCGACGGCCGCTGGGCAGAAGAGTTCGCCCGCGCATCCCGCTACGGCCAGCCGCTCTCCGTCATGCTGATCGACTGCGACCGGTTCAAGTCCATCAACGACGACTTCGGCCACCCCGCGGGCGACTCGCTCCTCCAAGGTCTCGCCCGCATCATCCAGCGCGAATGCCGCCAGACCGACCTGGCCTGCCGCTACGGCGGCGAAGAGTTCATCGTCATCATGCCCGGCACCGACGCCGACGAGGCCACCGTTCTCGCCGAACGCATCCGCGTGGGAGTCGAATCCGCAACGTGGCCCCGCCACCCCCAACGCCGCGTCACGCTCTCCGCCGGTGTCGTCGGGTGCTCCGGCGCTCCCGCCGTCGGCGCGGATGCCTGGATCGAAGCCGTCGACCAGAACCTCTACCGCGCGAAAAAAGAAGGCCGCAACCGCGTCATCAGCTCGCGGATCGCCGCCACCACCCCCACAAATCAAGCCGCCGCCTGATCGCTCAGAACGGGAAGATCAACCCCGCGTACAGCATGATCGAGTCGCGGCTGGGGTTGTTCTGATCCCCGCCAATGCGTGCGTTCGAGATGTGCGCCCACCGCACACCCACCTGCACACGAGCGCCCGAATCCAGAATCTGCCGCGTAAACCCGCCGCCCGCCCGCGGCGTGAAGTTGAACGACGTCCCGTCGTC
>JBIKMF010000479.1:0-2847 GCA_044359425.1 Phycisphaerales bacterium | reverse complement strand
TTATGGGTTTCGGTTGCCCTATGTGGTTGCATTTTGTCAGGGTCGCAACGACCCGCTGGGAGCGTCATGAACGCCGGTCAAACCAACTTCTCTCCCCGTGGCAATAAGCCCGCGGTCAACGGCTGGAGCCCCGAGTTCGTCGAGCAGGAATACCTCCGATTCCTCGCCGACCCCTCCTCCGTCCCCGCCGACACCCGCGCCTTCTTCCAAGGCTTCGATCTCGCCCTCGCCTCGTCCTCCCCAGCCTCTGCACCCAGACCCGGCTCCGGCTCCGACGCCTCGCCCTTCCACTGCGTCGTCGAGAACCTCGTCTGGGCCTACCGCGAAATGGGCCACCTCGCCGCCAAGACCGACCCCTTCGGCCGCACCCTCTTCGAACGCCCCCGCGCCCTCACCCTCGAACACCACGGCCTCGCCCAGGCCGACCTCGATCGCAAGGTCGACATCTCCCTCCCCGGCCTCCACCCCAGCCCAACCCTCCGCGACGTCGTCGCCCACCTCGAACGCACCTACTGCTCCTCCCTCGGCGTCGAGTTCATGCACGTCCACAACCAGGCCGAGCACGACTGGTTCATCAACCAGCTCGAAGCCGGCCACGCCACCAAGCCCCTCTCCCTCGAACAGAAAACCCTCCTCCTCGAACAACTCACCGCCGCCGAATCCTTCGACAAGTTCCTCGGCAAGCGCTACCAGGGCAAGAAACGCTTCTCCCTCGAAGGCGGCGAGTCCCTCATCCCCATCCTCAAGTGGATGACCCAACGCGCCGGTGAACTCGGCACCCAGGAAATCGTCGTCGGCATGCCCCACCGAGGCCGCCTCAGCGTCCTCCGCAACTACCTCGGCAAAGACCTCCACAAGATCTTCACCGAGTTCGAGGACTCCTGGTCCGGTGGCGATGGCTCCGGCGGTGACGTCAAGTACCACCGCGGCTACTCCGGCGACCAGCCCGTCATCGGCGGTGGCCTCGTCCACCTCTCCATGCTCAACAACCCCAGCCACCTCGAGTCCGTCAACGGCGTCGTCGTCGGCAAGACCCGCGCCAAGCAAGACCTCATCGGTGACCACGACCGCCGCCGCGTCCTCTCCCTGCTCATCCACGGCGACGCCGCCGTCGCAGGCCAGGGCGTCGTCGCCGAATGCCTCAACATGTCCCAGCTCGAGGGCTACACCGTCGGTGGCACCCTCCACGTCGTCGTCAACAACCTCGTCGGTTTCACCACCGACTGGAACGACAGCCGCTCCACCCGCTACTGCACCGACATCGCCAAAACCGGCGATTGCCCCATCATCCACGTCAACGGTGACGACCCCGAAGCCGTCGTCGCCGCCGCAACCCTCGCCGTCAACTTCCGCCACGAGTTCCGCCGCGACGTCTTCGTCGATCTCGTCTGCTTCCGCCGCTTCGGCCACAACGAACAAGACGAGCCCAACTACACCCAGCCCGGCCTCTACTCCTTCGTCCGCTCCCACCCCGGCACCCCCGAAACCTACCGCCAGAAGCTCATCTCCACCGGCCAAATCTCCGCCGAAGCCGCCGCCAAGATGATCGACGACGAGTTCAAAACCCTCGACGCCGCCCAGTCCCTCGCCCAGTCCTCGCCCACCAACCCCGTCCCGCCCCCGGGCGAAGGCAACTGGAAGGGAATGCAGGGCACCTACTCCTTCTCCTCCCCCAAAACCGCCGTCGATCCCTCCGTCATCGCCGAAGTCTGCGCCGCCATGGGCCGCGCCCCCGACGCCTTCAACGTCCACCCCAAACTCAAAGGCCTCCTCCAGGCCCGCGCCGCCCTCCCCCAAACCAAAAAGCTCTCCCATGCCGACGCTGAACAAATCGCCATCGGCACCCTCCTCCTCGACGGCTTCGGTGTCCGCATGTCCGGCCAGGACTCCCGTCGCGGCACATTCACCCAGCGCCACGCCGTCCTCCGCGACGAGAAAACCGGCGCCAAGCACACCTCCCTGAACTCCATCCGCCGCGACCAGAAAGCCCTCTACAACGTCTGGGACTCCCCCCTCTCCGAATACTGCGTTGTCGCCTTCGACTACGGCTACGCCCGCGCCCTCCCCCGCACCCTCGTCTGCTGGGAAGCCCAGTTCGGCGACTTCGCCAACACCGCTCAGGTCATGGTTGACCAGTACCTCTGCTCCAGCGAATCAAAGTGGAACCGCTGGTCCGGCCTCGTCCTCCTCCTCCCTCACGGCTACGAAGGCCAAGGCCCCGAACACTCCTCCGCCAAGCTCGAGCGCTACCTCCAGCTCTGCGCCCAGGACAACATGGAAGTCGTCTACCCCTCCAACGGCGCCCAGCTCTTCCACCTCCTCCGCCGCCAAATGGTCCGCGACTTCCGCAAGCCGCTGATCGTCATGACCCCCAAGAAGTTCCTCCGCACCGAAACCGCCTCCATCGACGAACTCTCCACCGGCGAGTTCCAGCACCTCATCGACGACGCCCACGCCAACCCCAAGAACGTCACCCAGGTCATCTACTGCTCCGGCAAGATCTTCCACGAACTCTCCGAACGCCGCGACCAAACCGGCCGCGCCGACGTCGCCATCATCCGCGTCGAACAGCTCTACCCCTTCCACGCCAAACTCGCCGCCTCCATCGACGCCAAGTACCCCAAGTCCGCCAAGCGCGTCTGGGTCCAGGAAGAACCCCGCAACATGGGCGCATTCCTCTACATCGCCGACACCTTCCGCGAGCACCTCGGCGTCAACCTCGCCTACATCGGCCGCGCCGCCGCCGCCTCCCCCGCGACCTCCTCCGAGTACGCCCACAAGCACCAGCAGTCCGACATCCTCGACGCGGCAATCGCGCCCGTCCAACCCGCCGACGCGTCCGGCAAC
>JBIKMF010000113.1:0-10717 GCA_044359425.1 Phycisphaerales bacterium | reverse complement strand
GGCCTTCGATGCGGACTTGGCGGGTGAAGGCGGCCCAGTGGAAGGTGGCGGCGACGCGCGGGTTGGCGTCGAGCTCGCGGGCCTTGCGGCTGTTGTAGTTGGTGAAGAAGGTGATGGACGGGGGCGCGAGGGAGAGGCCCTTGCAGAGGACCATACGGACGGAGGGTGCGCCGGAGTGATCGGTAGTGGCGAGGGCCATAGCGGGGCCGGTTTCGCGGCCGAGCTGGGCCTCGGCCTCGGTGAGCCACTGCTTGAAGAGGGGCATGGGGTCGAGGGGGAGCGGGTCGCCGAGGGGGCTGGTTCCGAGGAGCGTGTTGTAGAGGGTTTGGGCGATGGGGTTCATGGTGGGCTCGGGGGAGTGCGTGGCAACCGAACTTTACCCGGACTGTACACGGGGTGGCGGGTGTCGGGGCTGTCGGCGCGCTATGTTCGTCCCATGGCTCTTGCGCTGACGGCACGCGATCTTTCGAAGACGTTTGGGACCCGGATGCTCTTTCGCGGCGTTTCGCTGTCGCTGCACGAGGGGGAGCGGATGGGGCTGATCGGTCCGAACGGATCGGGGAAGTCGACGCTGCTGAAGCTGATCGCGGGTCAGGTGTCGGCGGACACGGGTGAGATTGTGTTCCGCAAGGGGTTGCGTGTGGCGTATGTGCCGCAGGCGGACGAGTTCGCGGAGGGGTCGACGGCGTTGTCGGTGGTGGTGCGGTCGATGCTGGACTCGAAGGTTGCGCACGTGCACGACGAGCACGAGGCGGAGGTCGAGGCGCTGCAGTTGCTGGATCGGCTGGGGTTCGATGATCTGGCGCGGGACGTGTCGACGTTTTCGGGGGGGCAGCGCAAGCGGCTGGCGATCGCGGCGGGGATCGCGATCGGGCCGGATGTGCTGATGCTGGACGAGCCGACGAACCATCTGGACGTCGAGGGCGTGGAGTGGCTGGAGGAGTTGCTGACGGGGTCGTCGTTCGCGTCGATGTTCATCACGCACGATCGGTTCTTTCTGGAGAGCACGGCGACGCGGATCGTGGAGCTTTCGCAGCAGTACCCGGAGGGGACGTTCAGCGCGGACGGGGACTACAGCGAGTTCCTGCGGCGGAAGCAGGAGTTCTTGGATGGTCAGCAGCGGGCGCAGCAGACGCTGGCGAACCAGGTGCGCGAGGATCTGCGGTGGCTGAGCCGCGGGGCGCAGGCGCGACGGACCAAGAGCAAGAGCCGCGCGAGCGCGGCGCACACGCGGATCGCGGAGTTGGCGACGATCAAGGATCGGACGGCGGCGCCGAAGGCGGCGGACATCGAGTTTTCGGGGACGGGGCGGCAGACGCGCAAGCTGGTCGAGGCGCGGATGGTCAGCAAGGCGCTGGGGGGGCGGCAGTTGTTCGAGAACCTGAGCTTCGTGCTGTCGCCGGGGGCGAGGCTGGGGCTGCTGGGGCCGAACGGTTCGGGGAAGACGACACTGATCAAGGTGATCACGGGCGAGATGGAGCCGGACGCGGCGACGGCGGCGGCGTTGGCGGATGCCGAGGCGAATCCGAGATCGCCGACGGCGCCGAGCCCGGGCGGGTTGAACCGCGCGGACAAGCTGAGGACGGTGGTGTTCAGCCAGCACCGGACGGAGATCGACCCGGCGATCACGCTGCGGGACGCGATCTCGCCGCACAGCGATTCGGTGATCTTCTGCGGGCGGACGCTGCACGTGAACACGTGGGCGGCGAAGTTCCTGTTCCACCCGGAGCAGCTCAAGTCGCCGGTGCGCTCGCTGTCGGGCGGCGAGAAGGCGCGGATTCACCTGGCGAAGCTGATGCTGGAGCCGGCGGATGTGCTGATCCTGGACGAGCCTACGAACGACCTGGACATCCCGTCGCTGGAGGTGCTGGAGTCGAGCATCGAAGAGTTCTCGGGGGCCGTGGTGCTGGTGACGCACGATCGCGCGATGCTGGCGCGGCTGGCGACGGAGATCGTCGCGCTGGACGGGAAGGGTGTTGCGCGAAAGTTCGTGAGTTACGACCAGTGGGAGGAAGCGGAGATTGCGCGCCGGAAGGACGAGGCCGCGGCACGGCGGGCGGCGCGATCGGCGGTGGTTGCGGCGGCGGCACCGGTGGTGGTGCAGGCGAAGGCGACGAAGAAGAAGCTGACGTACAACGAGCAGCGCGAGTTGGCGGGTATGGAGGCGGCGATCACGAAGGCGGAGGCGGAGGTGGCGAGGCTGGAGGCGCAGCTCGCGGATCCGGGGACGTCTGGTGATCACAAGCTGATGGATCGCACGTGCCGGGAGCTGGGGGAGGCGCAGGCGAAGGTTGCGTCGCTGTACGACCGGTGGTCGGTGTTGCAGGACGGTGGCTGATCGGGTGTGGATGGGGGTCGGGCGCGAATCCAGGGGGGCGTGGGGTGCGAATCCGTGGGCATGAAGAACAGTCGTCAAGCGGTAGCTGCATGCGCGGTGGTTGGAACGGTCTGCACGATCATCGGGGTGTACGGCTGCGCGGGTGCGCCGGAGGGTGGCAAGGAGGGGGCGATGGCAACGGTGGGATCGGGTGTGGCTGTGCCGATGATTCCCGCGAGCGGTGAGACCCGGCGGGTTGGTGGTGACATGGGTATCACCGTGAAGGAGAAGAACGGGAACTACACGACGCGGTCGTCGAGCATTACGACGCCGCTGCCGGTGGGGTACCCGGCCCCGACGCCGCCGGGGGCGATCGACGTGAAGTCGTATCCGATGGTGCGGAGGGCCGAGGTGGATGGTGTGGGGAATCCGGACGCGGGGATGAACGGGACGTTCTGGCCGCTGTTCAACCACATCAAGAAGCACGAGATCGCGATGACCTCCCCGGTGGAGATGGACTACCCGGAGGGGATGGGCGAGTGGGACGATCAGTCGAAGTGGACGATGTCGTTCCTGTACCGCGAGCGTGAGATGAACGGCGAGGGGCAGGAGGGGGACGTGCGGGTGCGGGACGCGAAGCCGATGACGGTGATCGCGATCGGGGTGAAGGGTGACTACACGACCTCGCGGATGAAGGCGGCGAAGGCGAAGCTCGACGCGTGGCTCGCGGAGCGGCCGGAGTGGCGTGCGACGGGATCGACCCGAGTGCTGCACTACAACGGGCCGACGCTGGCGTTCTGGAACAAGTGGTCGGAGGTTCAGATCCCGGTGGAGCCGGCTGGGGCGATCAAGATTCCGTGATCGAGGTTGTGGCTTCGTAGTCGTACTCGTCGGCGCTGTCGGCACGCTGAAGGGCGATGAAGACGGCGAGTGCCGCGGGGAAGATCGCGGCGAAGAGCGTGATCATCCAGCGTGCGCCCGTGGGGAGGCGCGACGCGAACCGGCACTGGCAGAGTGCGACGAGGATTGCGCCCAGCGGCACGCTTGCGGCGTACGCGACGCCTTCGAGGAGATCGGGCTCGCCGAAGAGTGCCCCCTGCGCAAGGATGACCGTCAGCATGATCGATGCGAGAGCTGCCCCGGCGGCGCGGAGGCCCGGGGAGACTCGGACGAAGGCGACCGCGGCGGCACCGCCGAGTGCTGCCGAGACGACGCCTGCACTCTGACCCAGCTTGAGCGACGCGAGCGCGAGGACGAGGACCTGTCCCGCGGAGCCCGCGACGAGTGTCGCGGCGACGAGGCCCAGGCGTGGGGAGGCCTTGGCGAAGGTGTGCGAGAGCGCGAGGAAGATGGCGGTGCCGAAGAGTGCAGCGCCCGCGAGGACCGAGGCGTACTTCCAGAGCGGCCATGTGGCGGCGGAGCCGGCGTGGGTGCCGACGAAGGTCGCGGCGAGGAGGGTGAAGAGGAATGGGACGAGGCCGGCGGCGCCTGAGCGGTGGGCGCGGGACGCACCGGCCATTGCCGCGCCGAGGGCGGCGATGACGGCGACGTAGGGGAGTCGCTGGTCGGAGGCGATGGGGGTAGCGGTGAAGCCGTTGAGCACGGTGTAGAGGCCGGCGATGACGGCGATGGAGAGGGCGGCGGATTCGAGGAGCCAGCCGAGTCCGGAGTGGGTGAGGTTGGAGGGGCGGCGCCACCAGATGATGGCGAAGAGGAAGAGGGACGCGAACCCGGGCACAAGGGCACCGAGGGCGAGATGCCGGATCATTCCTGGGTCCATGGGAGGTCTCCTGGGTGCGCAGGATAACCGCGACTCGTGGGCCGCGGTTATCCTGCTGAGGAAGAGAGAGAAAGACCCGCGTCGCCGGTTGGGGAGGCGCGGGCGCGGGTGATTACTTCATGCCGCCTTCGAGGGAGACGTAGACGGTGACGTCGTCGCCGAGGGAGTCCTTGCCGTAGGTCATGCCGTACTCGCTGCGCTTGATGATGAACATGGTCTCGAAGCCGGCGATCTTCATGCCGCCGCGACCGGCGCCGCGGCCGGTGTCGGTGACGGTGACTTCGACGGGCTTGGTGACGCCGCGGAAGGTGAGATCACCCTTGACGAGGTACTGCTTCTCGCCCTTGCTCTCGGCGGAGGTGCTCTTGAAGGTGACGGTGGGGAACTCCTTGGCGGAGAAGAAGTCGGCGGTGCGGAGGTGCTTGTCGCGGCCTTCGTTGGCGGTGTCGACGGATTCGGCGTCGATGGTGATGTCGAGGGAGCTGGCGGCGGGGTTGGCTTCGTCGAGGTTGAAGGAGCCGGAGACCTTGTTGAAGCGGCCGTAGAAGTAGGCGACGTTCTGGTGCTTGACGCGGAAGACGACGGAGGAGTGGACGGCGTCAACGGTGAAGGCGTCGGCCATCGCGGGGGCGGTGGCGGCGGGGGAGGCGTCGGTCTTGGTCGAGAGACCGAGGACGGCAGCGCCGGCGAGGAGGGTGCCGGTGAGGGCGAGAGCGAAACGGTTCATGAATCGATACTCCGGTGAAAGGACTCGTGCGGGCACGCGAACACCGCGTGCGGGGATGAAACGGATCAATCGTCGGCGCGTTCGAGGGCACGCGGTGGGTGTCTGGCCTTGAGAAGGAGCTTGCTGAGGAGGAGGAGCTCGTCGGCGCTCATGTGGCCGAGCTGCTGGGAGTGGCGTGCCATGACGGCGGCGTGCATGGAGGCGAGGAGGTCGGTGCCCTTCTGCGTGATGCGGCAGTGAACGACGCGACGGTCCTTGTCGCAGCGGCAGCGTTCGGCGAGGCCGGCGGCTTCGAGGCGGTCGACGAGGCGGGTGATGTCGGGGACCTGGGCGACCATGTGGTCGCGGATTTCGTGGCACATGCGGCCCTGGTCGCCGGCGCCGCGGAGGATGCGGAGAACGTTGAAGGTCGCGATGGAGAGGCCGAAGGACTTGAAGAGGCGTTCGAAGTCGGCGTCGAGCATGGACGCGGTGCGCATGATGCTGAGGTAGGCCTCTTGCTCGGCGGACTCGAAGGGCTGGCGCTTGCGGATCTCTTCCTGGAGCGACTTGGGGATGGGCGTGTCGGTGTTCATGATTCCTGCATGAACAATAAACGTGTGAACGAGACATGTCAAGACGAGCATCGGGCACTTGGCGATCGGCATTCGGGCCTCCTACGATCCTACCGTGACCCAAACTGCACCCCATCCCGTTGCCCCCGCGGGGGCGTCCAAGAGTTACCCGCTTGTTCCCGATGCGCCGGCCGCGGCGATTGCCCCGGAAGGGATGCCGATCGTGCTGGTGTTTTTAGCGGTCGGGCTGGGCGCGACGGCGGGGGCGATCATGTGGAACCCGATCGCGGGGTACGCGGTGGGTGCGCTGACGCTGGTGCTGAACGTGTGGTGCCTGTGGTTTTTCAGGGATCCCGCGCGGCGGATTCCCGGGGATCCTGCGGCGGTGGTGAGCCCGGCGAACGGGCGGGTGGTGGCGGTGGATCGGATGCCGCCGCCGGCTGAGGTGGAGGTGAGCCCGGAGTTTCGGGCGACGTGTCTGCGGATCAGCATTTTCATGAACGTCTTCGACGTGCATGTGAACCGGGCGCCGGTGCAGGGGCGGGTGGTGCGGGTGAAGCACCAGGTGGGGAAGTTCCTGAACGCCGCGTTGCAGAAGGCGGCGGAGGAGAACGAGCGGTGTTCGCTGGTGATGCGGACGGAGGACGGGCGTGAGGTTGTGGCGGTGCAGATCGCGGGTCTGGTGGCGCGGCGGATTGTGTGCCGCGTGGGGGACGGAAGGGATTTGAAGAAGGGGGAGCGGTACGGGCTGATCCGGTTCGGGTCGCGCGTGGACGTGTTTGTACCGGCGGGGACGGAGCCGGGCGTGAAGATTGGTGACAAGACTGTTTCGGGGGAGAGCGTGATTGCACGGCTTGCCCCGGTTGGTCGGTGATGAGGAGGATGTATGCCCTTTGTGGGACCGAAGCTGAAGGCGTTTGCGGGGGAGCCGGACGTGCCGGTGTGGGCGTTGATCCCGAACCTGATCACGACGATTGCGCTCAGCTGCGGGCTCGCGTCGGTGTACTTCTCGATGGAGCAGCGGTTTCAACCGGCGCTTGGCGCGATCATCCTGGCGGGGATCTTTGATGTGCTCGACGGGCGAGCGGCCCGGATGCTCAAGGCGAGCAGTCGGTTTGGGGCTGTGCTGGATTCGCTGTCGGACTTTCTGTCCTTCGGCGTGGCGCCGGCGGTGCTGGTGCTGCGGCATGACCTGGTGAAAGAGGACGTGTTCGGGCTGGCGGCGGCGATGACGTACGCCATCTGCGCGGCGATCAGGCTGGCGCGGTTCACGAGCGCGGCGTACGCGCCGGCTCGGCCGGATGCGCCGTCGTCGGCGTTCTTCACGGGGATGCCGAGTCCCGCGGCGGCGGGCGCGGCGATGATCCCGCCGATGCTGATGCAGTCCCAGACGCTGGCCCCGCTCAACCTGCACATCCGGCCGGGTTTGGTCGCATTTCACCTGGTGGTGATCGGGTTGCTGATGATCAGCCGGTTGCCGATGTTCTCGATCAAGAAGATCAGGATCGCGCGGGGGCTGATTGCTCCGCTGCTGGTTGTGCTGGGGCTGATCGTGGCCGCGGCGGTGAAGGATGTGTGGCTGACGACGGCGACGTTGGCGACGCTGTACCTGTGCCTGATCCCGATCGCGTGGGTATCGCGACGGCGGGAGAAGGCCAGGCAGGCGGCGCAGGTGTGAGCGGGGCGGTGGTAGGGGCGGGGCTTACTGCATCAGGCCGAGGATGGTTGCGGTGATGGCCAGGAGCGCGGCGATGAGGCTTTCGCCGGCGACGAGGCCGCTGGCGAGGGGGATGCAGTAGAGGCTGCCGGTGCGCTTGTGGAGCTTGGTCCAGACCCAGGCGACGACCGCGCCGATGGTGAAGGCGAGGCTGTTGTAGAACGGGAGCATGAAGGCGAGGCCAAGGCCCGAGGCGCTGGGCATGTACTGGCGTGCCTTGGCGGGGAGGAGGCGTTCGATGATCGGGAGGATGATGCCGAACGCGGCGCCGACGAGGATGGCGATCTTGGCGGACTGGGGGAGGGAGTCGAGGCCCTTGGTGAGGACCTGCGCGACCTTGGCCCAGGTCTGGGTGGCGGGGGCGGGGAGCTTCTCGAGGACTTCGCGGGACGGGACCATGAGGTACCAGATGGGGACGATGGCGAGGGTGCCGAAGAAGACGCCCCAGAACTGAGCGAGGAACTGGCGGCGGGGGTTGGCGCCCAGGAGGTAGCCGCTCTTGAGGTCGGTGAGGAGGTCGGCGCTGCTGCTCGCGCTGTTGGCGGCGATGCCGGCGCTGGCGAGGTTGGGGATCATCTGCTGGGGCTTGAGGACGGCGAAGATCAGCTGCATGACCTTGCCCATCGCGCCGATGGGAGTCGTGTCGGTTTCACCGGTGGCGCGGCTGGCGACCATGGAGAGGACGAAGGACATGGCGATGGCGATGAGGCCGGCCCACCAGGCGATGTCGAAGGCGACCATCTGGATGATGAGCATGGCGATGGTGATCGGCGTCATGCCGATGACCATCCAGATGAAGGGGACTTCGACCTTCTGGAGTTCGGTGGCGGTGTCTGCGCTGACGCCGGAGGTGCCGGGCTTCTTGGAGAACGCGCGGAGGATGGTCTTCCACTGGAAGGCGAGCGACACGAGGCTGGCCATGACCATCAGGGAGGTGCCGCCCCACAGGCCCCAGCGGGGGAAGTGGTAGAGGGTGCCGCCGGCGATCAGTTCGATGCTGGGGACGTAGTTCTCGACGGCCTTGTTGGCTTCGTCCATGGCGACCAGTTCCGGGCCCAGCCACATGAACAGGATGATCGAGCCGGCGAGCATTGAGAGGCTGACGCGCAGGCCGACGATCATGCCGGCTGCGACGAGGAGCACGCTGGTGTCGACGGCGTACCCGTAGATCTCGCGGCCGTTGACCTTGGCGAAACCGCCGTGGGGGAGGTGCTCGGGGATCGGACCGCTGACGATCTCGACGCCCTTGGTGGGGTCGTTTGGGTCCACGGGCTTGGTCATCCAGGGGAGGAAGGAGCCCAGCACGCCCCAGATGCGATCGATCAGCGGGATCACGCCTGTGCCGGTTCGGAGCACGGCAACGAGGGCTCCGACCGCGAGGCCGGCGATGAGGACGTAGGCCTTGGTGAGGGCTTCACGGCTTTCGCTGTAGAGGCTGCGGAGGGTTTCCGCGGCGGCGATGCCGCTGGGGAAGGGGAGCTGCTCGTGGTTGATCATCTGCCGCTTCATGGGAATGGCGAGGAAGACGCCCATGAGGCCGGTGGCGAGGGTGAACGAGGCGACAAGCCACGCGGGGTGGATGTCCCAGGTCATGAAGTCCTTGGCGGTCTTGCCCTCGGGGATCGCGGCGGTGAGGACGAGTGCGCCGAACATGGTGGCGATGGTCGAACCTGTTGAGTACCCGGCGGCGCTGGCGGTGCTCGCCATGCAGTTGGTTTCGAGGATGGTCATCTTCCGGCAGCCGATGATCGGCGTGATGATGGACCAGAAGACGTACGAGATAACCGAGGAGGTGATGGCGACGCCGAAGGCCCAGCCGATGTTGAGCGTGGTGTAGAGGTTGCTGGCGGCCAAGAGCATGCCCAGGATGCCGCCGGTGAGGACCGCGCGGAGCGTGAGCTGGGGCATCTTGTCGCCCACGTAGACGTGCTTGAACCAGTGCTCGTCCTTCTGCTCCGGGGTCGCGTCGGCGGGCAACGGGGGGACACCCGGGCCGAAGAGGCTGGGGGTGGAGTTGGTTTCGGTCTCGCTGCTGCCGATGCTGGCCATCGCGGTTTTCCTCGTGTAAAGATCGCGCGAGCGTCTCGCGGGTGCGCCAACCTACACCGTATGGGCAAGATCCGCAACCGCGACGGTGCGTGTTCAGGGTGCGTTTGGTGGCGAGATGACGGGAAAGACCCCCGGGAGAGTCTCGAGGGTGTACTCGCGCGGGGTGGGGCCGTCTGACTCGTGCTCGCCGTCGGTCTGCACGGCTCCGCCCTCGGGGAGGCGGATGCGGGCGGTGCGGCCGCGCGCGGTGGCGACCCCCTTCAGGGACGCGCGGCGGCCAGCTTTGCACCAGAGCATCGAGGCGAGCCAGTCGAAGCCCGAGGTCATGGGGAAGAAGGCGACGTCGAGGAGACCGTCGTCCATCTTGGCTTCGCCGGCGGGATCGAATCCGCCGCCGTAGCGGCCGCAGTTGGCGACGATGACCATGCCGCGACCGCTGGCGAGGCGTGCGCCGTCGACTTCGACTTCGATCCGCGGGAGTGTGGGGCTGCCGAGTTCGGCGAGGATGTGGCGGACGTAGGAGAGCTTGGTGATGGCGCCGGTGCGGGCGCGGGTGAGGCGGGCGACGACGCCTGCGTCGGGGCCGACGGAGAGCATCAGGACGACGGGGCGGGTGGTGCCCTTCGAGGTGCTTTGGATGAGGTCGAGGGCGCGGGTTTGGCCGGCCTCGATGCACGCTGCGGTTTTGACGGGGTCCGCGGACATGCGCAGGTCACGGGCGAAGAGGTTCTCGGTGCCGGTGGGGCTGTGGTAGAGGGGGACACCGGATTGTCTGGCGAGTTCGCAGAGCGAGGCGACGGTGCCGTCGCCACCGATCGCGACCATGGCGCGTGCCCCGCGGAGTTCGGCGGGCGTGGGGAGCGGGGTGGAGATGGGGTGTTGGACGGGCAGGAGGCCGCGGGCTTTGAGTGCGGCGCAGAGGGGCGGGACCCGTCGCGCGGCGCGGCCTCGTCCGGACTTGGGATTGAAGACGACCAGGACGCGGCTGCTGGAGGGGGCGTCCGCCGTCATTTCGAGGGCTTGCGGAGGAGGGTGTAGGTAGCGAAGAGGTCGTTGTTGATGTCCATCGGGGTTTCACCCTCGTCCCACTTGAGGGTGCGGCCGATGAGTCGGATACCTTCGGAGTCGTCCTTGTCGAACTCGACGACTTCGAAGCCGGAGCGTTCGAGGAGGTCGCGAGCAAAGGGCGAGCGGCCGTCGGCCCAGGGGATGTAGTCCTTGGGATCATCCTTCTGCTTGGGGTGGATGTTGTAGATGAGGGCGACGCCGCCGGGCTTCAGGGAGTCGAAGAGGGCCTTGACGAAGTCCTCGTCGCTGACGCCGAGCTTGACGAGCATGCGCTCGTCGACGGGCTGGTCGGGGTGGATGTAGCCCCGCTTGAGGACGTTCTTGGAGATGATGACATCGAAGTCGGCGCCGGTCTGTTCGCGGACTTCGCCGGGCCAATTGCCGAAGACGAGCTTGAGGTGGCCGTCGGAAACGTCGGCGCCCATGGAGATGGCGGCTTTGACTTCGCCGACGTCGCCGGGATCGCTGTAGAGGGCCTTGAGGACGGGGTCGACCTCGACTCCGA